>NZ_JBIDFF010000040.1:0-11186 GCF_046635645.1 Gilliamella sp. BG2 | reverse complement strand
AGAAGTGAAACGCCGTAGTGCCGATGGTAGTGTGGGTATTACCCATGTGAGAGTAGGGTGCCGCCAGACTTTTAAATATAGAGAGCCCAGCAGTCATGCTGGGCTTTTTGCTTTTATATTATTATTTTATGATATGTAAAAAATCACTTAGTTGCTTTTGCTTTATTTTTAGTAACTTAACTTTAATCTATCTTATATTTTTATCTATAACTGATATGTATTTAGGTTTCTTTCTTAAATTGTTTAGTAAGTTTTTATCATCATCTTTCCACCAATATTCTTTATATATAGCTGGTTTTTTAAATTCATAAATGCTAATTAAACCTAACAAACCTGATGGTGAATCGGCCATAAAATCCCAACCGTTCTTTTCAGCACAGTACATTTTTAACTTTTCGTCATACCAAATTCGGTATCCTTTTTTATCTAATATATTGAGTACAGTGTTTGATATATTTGAATATTCAGATAATGCCGGCATAAAATTAATCCTGTTTCATAACTTTAATAGTTTACAACTAGCTGATGTGTGATTATCTCATTTTTAATACAAAACTAACGTAGAAAATCATGCTAGTTGTTTTTGTGTTTTGTATTCAATAGGCGTTATACTATTTAATGTCTCATGATTTTTTCAGTATTATAAATGGTAAGTCATTTTCGGTCATTCTATTTGCTTGCTCCAGGTTGTTAAAATGATAAAAATCTAACCCGACATATTTTTAGATAAAAAGCACTTTAATTATTTAAAATTTTATACTCAAACACATAGTTTCCTGAAAGTTTTTAACATTATTTTAAGATTTAAAGGAGGGTACAAAAATAAGTATGTAGAAATAGTATTCTCCATTTTATAATTATTTTGTTAGATCAAATTCTTTCAGAATATTTTTATAAAAAATAAACACAGCCTCTATTTTTTAGACTTATAACGTTGAATAGAGCTTGAGAGGTTTTGTTCTTCTATCCATGCTAATTTTTCAGTATAATTTTTTTCAGCACCACGAGTTGTTGGGCGATAATATTTTGTATTAGCCATTTCTGGCGGAAAGTAATTTTCACCTGCTGCGAAAGCGTTGGGTTCATCGTGGGCGTAACGATACTCAGCGCCATAACCTAAGTTTTTCATTAAGCTTGTTGGAGCGTTGCGTAAATGCTCAGGAACATCGTAATCAGGTTTTGATTCGGCATCAGTCATTGCTTGTTTAAATGCAAGGTAAACTGCATTACTTTTTGGTGCACAAGCAAGATAGATGATTGCTTGTGCAATTGCACGTTCACCTTCAGCAGGACCAACTCTTGTAAAGCAGTCCCATGCCGCAAGCGCGACTTGCATAGCTCTAGGATCGGCATTACCAACATCTTCCGAGGCAATGGCTAATAATCGACGTGCAACATAAAGTGGATCTCCGCCAGCTGATATAATTCTTGCATACCAATACAGAGCGGCATCAGGTGCGGAACCACGTATTGATTTATGTACCGCGGAAATTAAATCGTAAAAACGATCGCCTTGATTATCGAATCTCGCACTACGTTCTCCCATAACTTCTTTGAGTAAATCAGGTGTAAGTTCATGCCCATCTGACATGTCAATTAATAGTTCAAGTGTGTTAAGTGCTCGCCTTGCATCACCACCAACGAAGTCAGCAATTTGTTTTTTTGTTTCTTCGGGTAGATTGATGTTTTTATTACCATAACCACGGTTAGGATCGTCCATTGCCTGTTGTAAAATTTGCTCAATGTCATGGTTGGTTAATGATTTGAGCAAATAGACTCTTGCACGAGATAATAATGCAGAATTTAATTCAAATGATGGGTTTTCAGTTGTTGCTCCAATAAACGTAACAGTACCGTTTTCGACATAAGGCAAAAATGCATCTTGTTGGCTTTTATTAAAACGATGAACTTCGTCAACAAATAATATAGTGCGGATCCCTGCTTGCTGATTAATTTTAGCACGTTCAATTGCTTCACGAATATCTTTTATGCCAGATGTAACGGCAGAAACTCGTTCAACTTTAGCATTAGCATGATGAGCAATAATTTCAGCTAAAGTTGTTTTGCCCGTGCCTGGCGGCCCCCAAAGGATCATTGAGTGTAAATTTCCAGCTTCAATTGCTTTTGGTAGCGGTTTATCTTTCCCCAATAGATGAGATTGACCTATATATTCAGCTAGATTACGTGGGCGCATTCTAGCTGCTAATGGTTTAAATTCATCAGTAGTAAATTCAAAAGACATACTCGGCATGGCAGGTATTTATCCGCATTTGTAAAATAAAACCTATTATATACTTGTTATTTTGTAAGTGAAAAAAGAAAAGAAAATATCTTTCCCCAGTGGAATAAAAACGGTAATATTTCAATCCTATATAGTAATCAAAATATATTTAACATATTTTTATAGAAGAAATACATAAGGATTGGCTATGAAAAAGTTTTTACTTTTAATTGGAGCATTAGTTAGTTTATCAGCATGGGCTAGCGATAAAGAAGTATTACAACAACGTTTAAATAAAATTGACGGGTTTTATGCAAGGTTTTCGCAAGATGTGAAAACGGCCGATAATCAACAAGTACAAGAAGGTAAAGGCGATTTATGGGTTAGTAGACCTTACTATTTTAATTGGACGATGAATGAACCTGATGAAACATCGATTATTTCTGATGGAAAGAATATGTGGGTATACACACCAGCAGTTCAACAAGTTAGTGTAATGGACTTGAAAAAAGCGATCGATAACCGATTAATGTTACTGATTACTGACAGTCAGAACCCAATTTGGAATGTTTATAATGTCACTCGTAAACAAGATTCGTTCACTTTAAAACCAACCGATGGGTCTAATCAAGACTTTATTATTTCGGTATTACCTACAGGTATGATTTCTAACTTTACTATTATAGAAGAAGATGGCCAACGTAGTTTTTATGACTTGTCTCGACAAACACTAGGTAAAGTCGCATTAGACAAATTCAAATTTACTCCGCCAGCAGGCGTAACTGTTGATGATCAACGTTAGTATATTGCAGATTTATAATGTACTAAAAAAGATAGCGCTAGCAAATCTAATTAAAACAGAAATTGAATCGATATCTACTGCTAGCGTTATATTTTACGAAGTGAATCAAAACATTACCGATTTGCGTTTTTCATAATACGTGCTTTATCAACTTGCCATTGGCGTTCTTTAATATCGGTACGTTTATCGTATTCTTTTTTACCTTTGGCAACACCAATTTTTACTTTTGCCCATGCGTTTTTCCAATATAACGAAAGAGCAACAACCGTATAGCCTTGGCGGTTGATCTGACCAAATAATGAGTTGAGCTCACGCTCATTTAGCAGCAACTTACGATTTCGCATCGGTTCACAAATAACATGCGTTGAGGCAACATTTAACGGCGTAATAGTTGCACCAAATAACCATGCTTCACCATCTTTAAGTAAAACATAGCTATCACTAATATTTGCTTTACCTGCACGGAGAGATTTTACTTCCCAACCTTGCAGGGATAATCCCGCCTCAATTTCCTCTTCAATAAAGTACTCATGGCGTGCACGTTTATTTAATGCAATAGTTGCCGATCCCGGCTTGTGTAATTTTTTCTTAGTCATAATGTGCGTTATTATAGAGTTACGTGATACTATATGCTACTAATTTTAACTTTTTATTTTATTATTATGGCACATGTTTTTCACGAAGTTATTGAGCCCTACTCAATTGAGCAAATGTTTGCTTTAGTTAATGATATAGAAAAATATCCAGAATTCATTCCTGATTGTATCGCAACAGGCATTATTAGAAAACAAGATAATATTATGACTGCCTTTATTAAGGTTGAAAAGTTCGGTTTTAAAAAATCTTTTACCACATTAAATAGAGTTAATGAACCTAACTCAATTGATATAACGCTTTTAGAAGGTCCATTCAAACAATTATCGGGTCGGTGGCAATTTGTTAAAATTACTGAAAACCAAAGTAAAATTAGTCTCAATTTAGATTTTGAGTTCAAAAATAAATTATTAGATATGACTTTTACTCCTATATTTAAAGAAATCATGACTAGTATGGTTAATGCGTTTTCAAAAAGAGCAAGGCAGATTTATTAAAATGATCAATATTCAAGTTGTTTATGCGTTACCGAATAATCCAACAGTAATTAATTGTAATGTTGGTGAGCAAACGAATGTCTTGCAAGCAATTACAAAATCCAATATCTTATCGTTATGCCAGATTAAACTAGATGAACATTTAATCGGCATCTATGGAAAACGTTGTGATCTTAATGAATTGGTTAAAAATGGTGATCGTATTGAAATATATCGCCCTTTAATCAATGATCCTAAAGAAATAAGACGAAGAAAAGCTGCACAAAAAAATTATGGCTAAAGGCAAAGGATATTAAATGCATAATCTGTTAATTGAAAAGATTGAAACTTTATGCAAAAAACGTGGTATTAAACTGACAACGCAACGTCGAACAGTTTTAGATATTATGTTAACGGCAAATAAAGCAATGAGTGCCTATGATCTTTTAGATCTACTAAAAGTAAGCGAACCACAAGCTAAACCTCCAACAATTTATCGTGCACTTGAATTTTTACTTGAACAAGGTTTTATCCATAAAGTGGAATCTTCTAATAGCTATATTATTTGTCCACATTTTCAAGATCCTGAACATATTTCAATTTTATTCATTTGCGATAAATGTCAACAAATCATCGAAAAACATTCACAAGATATCGAACATCAATTTAAACAGTTAGCACAACAAAGTGATTTTTTAATCAAACATAGTGTGCTAGAAATACACGGATTTTGCCAGCAGTGTCAACCTTAATTATTGTTCTTTGGTTAATTAATATTGCCTGTGATACTGTTGGGCAAATTGCATTTAAGTATGCCGCAATTACTTCAAAAAATAAGCAGGGTTTACATTATTGGCAAAAATTATTTAGCAATTTTTGGCTTTGGTTGGGATTTGGCACATATTTTATCGGTTTTATTTTTTGGCTAGCATTTTTAAGTAAAGTGCCTTTATCGCAAGGTATTTTACTAGGTTCATTTAATATCATAACTGTTATGTTAGCTGGGCGTATCTTATTTCAAGAGCACCTTACTTTATTCCGTATCATTGGTATATTTTTTATTACTACTGGCGTAGTTTTAGTGGGGCTTACGTAATGAAAAAATTTTATATTATTGGATTTATTTTACTATTATTTTTTGACACATTTGGTCAAACAAGCTTTAAATTAACGGCAATATCAGCTATGCCATTTGAAGTGAGTATTGATTGGTTAATCCGTATTTTTACTTATGGTTGGGCTTATTTAGTAATGCTTGGCTATACAGGGGCATTTGTCACTTGGATGGTATTATTAAAAAAAGCCCCAGTGGGTCCAGCTTTTGCCGCTTCTCATTTACAGGTGGTTACAGTAATGTTGGTATCGGTTATTGTTTTTGATGAGCAAATTACATTGACACGCATGCTTGGTGGGTTATCTATCATTATAGGTATTGTTTTTTTAGCTCTAGCAGAGCAAAAATTACAGCATAAATCTTAAAGTTGCCTATTTTATACTGAAACATAGTGTTTCCTGAAACTTTTTAACAAAGAATTAATACTTCTAATTTACTAATTTAGCAATTAGCCAGTTTGAGTTTATCTTATTTAGTAGAAATAATATGCCCTAATGAGCATATTGATTTTCAACCTTACAACTATTAATTTAAAATATTATTACCTGTAATGGATTATTTTAATAAAAATGCTTTTGGGATTGTTTAAATACGGTCACGCTCAAGGATAACAATGTGAGCTTCTCGATTCCAGAATAAGAACAAGCGACGTATCTCTCTTTCCATCGTTACTACACGCCAGCCTGCTTCAGCATTTTTATTTAGTAACTCGGTAAACCTAGCTGGATTAACATTAGCTGATCCAAAAAGAAACGAAGAAAAAGCGTTTTCTTGATAAATAACTACCTTATATTCTTTCATAAAAAATTAAAACTCCAATAATTTATTTAAAGTAAGATTAAAAATTTTTAATATTATATACTGTTAAGACTTTAGTATCTAGCGTATAACAATTTTGTTTGATCTAAAAAATAGATATGTTCAATCTATATTAAAATTGTTAACCATTTTAATATATAGCTCTATTTTGCTCGACGTTAGCCTGACTAAGCACGAGGGTATTACGGCCTGATAGGTTATTAGACCCTTTATCTACTTTGTTCAAGCTAAAGGTACAATTGCTTGGTATGAAATGGCAAATTGTAGGAAAAAATAATAAGTTAAACAAATACACATAATATCTTATCGATTACTCATTGTCGAAGATGATGTAGCTGACCTTTATAAGAGTTATGAATTTGGTTTTTTATTCGTGAAAGGTATAATATCTCTAATACTTATTGATAAGTTCTTTATATAAAAAATATTACAGTTATAATTTGTAAAAAAGTTTCAGGAGAGTAGTTGTTTTAGTATAAAACACTATTATTAATTATTGATGAATAAAGAATCTTACTTTCAACGTTTTAGCGGTATAGCTAGGCTTTATGGTGAGTCGGCTTTGCAATGTTTTTCACAAGCGCATATTTGTGTAATTGGTATCGGTGGTGTAGGTTCTTGGGTTGCTGAATCGCTAGCGCGTAGTGGTATTGGTCAAATTACCCTAATTGATATGGATGATGTTTGTGTAACAAATACAAATCGCCAAATTCATGCGTTAAAATCCAATATTGGCAAAGCTAAAACCTCGGTTATGGCTGAACGCATTTTACAAATTAACCCTGAATGTATCGTGAATGAAATTGATGATTTTATTAATTCAGATAATGTTGGTGAATATTTAGGAACAAAGCAATCCCCATGTTATCACTATATTATTGAAGCAATTGATAGTGTACATGATAAAGCGGCTGTGCTTGCATATTGTAAGCGACAAAAATTGAAAGTGATTACCATTGGCGGAGCTGGTGGACAAAAAGATCCAACTCAAATTAAAATTGCAGATTTGGCAAAGACAATTCAAGATCCATTAGTAGCAAAGTTACGTGAAAAACTAAAGTATAATTATAAATTAAATAAAGATAGCAAAGGTAAATACGGCATTCCTTGTGTATTTTCGACTGAGCAATTAACGTACCCTTCTAAAAATGGACAAGTATGTTTAACAAAAAGTGAAGCAGATGGACCTAAAAAAATGGACTGTGGGTCAGGGTTCGGCGCAATTACAACAGTTACAGCCACCTTTGGTTTTGTGGCGGTTAGTTATGTGCTAAATAAATTGTGTAACACATAATTTTTTAAAACTAGTCCTTTTTCTTCCATAACAAATTCCATTAATAATAACCATTTTTGAATAAAAATGGTTCCTTTTTTTATATCTATTTCTTTTTTAGTGACTAAATACATAAAAATTAGTTACTTTTCGTAACATGCTTTTTTTTATTCAATATATTATTGTATAAAGTAAAAATCTGATTTACGATAACGTCAATTTCGTTTTGTCATTATGCTTAAGCATTAAATAGTTTCAAGGAAGACGCCAAACGATCCCGATTTATTTTTTAATTTCAAGGAGAAATCTATGGCAGTAACTAACATGAATGAGTTAAATGAGTTAATGGCTCGAGTCAAAAAGGCACAGGAGACTTATTCAACTTATACTCAAGAACAAGTCGACAAAATCTTTGTAGCAGCAGCGACAGCCGCCGCTGCGGCACGTATTCCACTTGCGCAACAAGCTGTTGCAGAGTCAGGAATGGGAATTGTCGAAGATAAGGTCATAAAAAACCTTTTTGCCGCTGAGTATATTTTAAATAAATATCGTCACGATAAGACTTGTGGAGTCGTTGCTGAAAATGAACCATTCGGTACTATTACTATAGCAGAGCCACTTGGTATTATTTGTGGAATTGTTCCAACAACTAACCCAACTTCAACTGCGATTTTTAAATCATTAATTAGCTTAAAAACTCGCAATGCAATTGTCTTCTCTCCACATCCTCGAGCTAAAAAATCAACTATTGAAGCTGCTCGAATTGTATTAGATGCCGCAATTAAAGCTGGCGCACCAAAAGATATTATTGGTTGGATTGACGAGCCATCTATCGAATTATCAAATGCATTAATGCACCACGATGATGTGTCTGCTATTTTAGCAACTGGTGGACCAGGCATGGTAAAAGCCGCTTATAGTTCAGGTAAACCTGCGTTAGGTGTTGGTGCAGGTAATACACCAGTTGTTATAGATGAAACAGCTGATTTGAAACGTGCTGTTGCCTCAGTACTTATGTCTAAGACATTTGATAACGGGATGATCTGTGCATCAGAACAAGCAATTGTTGTTGTTGATTCTGTCTATGATGAAGTACGTCGCTTATTAACTCAATATGGTGCATATGTCTTAAATGCTAAAGAAACTAAAGCAGTACAAGGTATTATTTTAAACGACAAAGGCGCCTTAAATGCCAATATTGTTGGTCAGCCAGCAACTAAAATTGCTGAAATGGCCGGTCTTAAAGTTCCAGCTGGTTCGAAAGTACTTGTTGGCGAAGTAAGTAAAGTTGATTTATCTGAACCGTTTGCCCACGAAAAACTTTCTCCAACGCTTGCTATGTTCAAGGCTAAAGATTTCTCTGAAGCTGTTGATAAAGCAGAAAAATTGGTTGAAATGGGTGGAATGGGGCACACTTCAGTCCTTTATACTGATCAAGATAGCAATCGTGAACGTATTGCTTATTTTGGTAGTAAAATGAAAACTTGCCGTATTTTAATAAATCAACCAGCAGCTCATGGTGGTATTGGTGATTTATATAATTTTGATTTAGCGCCATCTTTAACATTAGGATGTGGCTCTTGGGGGGGGAACTCGGTATCTGAAAATGTTGGACCGAAGCACTTAATCAATAAGAAAACAATCGCTAAGAGAGCAGAAAATATGTTATGGCACAAACTACCAAGTTCTATCTATTTTAAACGTGGCTCACTACCAGTAGCTTTAAGTGAAGTGGTTGAGCAAGGTGCAAAACGTGTATTTTTAGTAACAGATAAATTCCTATTTAATAACGGTTACTCAAAACAAATCACTGATCAATTAGAAGCACAAGGTGTTATTTGTGAAACTTTCTTTGATGTTGAAGCAGATCCAACATTAAGTGTCGTGCGTAAGGGTACTGATTCAATGCAAGCATTCCAACCAGATACAATTATTGCGTTAGGTGGTGGTTCACCAATGGATGCTGCAAAAATTATGTGGGTTTTATATGAGCACCCTGAAACTAAATTCGAAGAGCTAGCATTACGTTTTATGGATATTCGTAAACGTGCTTGCCACTTCCCAAATATGGGGGAAAAAGCAAAATTAATTTGTGTAACAACCACATCAGGTACAGGCTCTGAAGTAACTCCATTTGCCGTGGTTACTGATGATGCAACAGGTCAAAAATATCCATTAGCGGATTATGCTATTACGCCTAATATGGCAATAGTTGATGCAAACTTAGTGATGAATATGCCTCGCTCACTTTGTGCTGCTGGAGGCTATGATGCTGTAACGCATGCTTTAGAAGCTTACGTATCAGTTATGGCAAGTGAGTTTTCTGATGGGCAAGCGTTACAAGCGCTAAGCATACTTAAAGCTTATTTACCAGCAAGTTATAGAGAAGGGGCAAAAAATCCTATTGCTCGAGAAAAAGTGCATAGTGCAGCAACGTTAGCAGGTGTTGCTTTTGCTCAAGCATTCCTTGGCGTTTGTCACTCAATAGCTCATAAAATTGGTGCAGCATTCCATATTCCTCATGGTGTTGCTAATGCGATGTTAATTAGTAATGTTGTCCGTTTTAATGCAACCGACAAACCAACTAAACAAGGTACGTTTAGCCAATATGGTTATCCTAAAGCAGTTAGCCGTTATGCCGAAATTGCTGATCATTTAGGTCTAACCACAGCTACAGATAATGATGAGAAGAAAGTCGAGAAATTAATTGGTTGGTTAGATCAACTTAGAAAAGATCTTGATATTCCATTTTCTATTAAAGAATTTGGTGTGGATGAAAAAACTTTCTTGGCTCAAGTCGATCAGCTTGCAGTTGATGCCTTTGATGACCAATGTACTGGTGCAAATCCACGTTATCCTCTAATTGCTGAGCTAAAACAGATCCTTCTTGATACTTATTATGGTCGTGCATATCAAGACAAAGGCGATATTAGCGAAGATGTAGCGGTACAAACAGCGGCTAAAGGTGTAGGGACAACCAAAAAAATGTAGTTAAAAAGAAATAACATAAGTTTATTTTGAACTAAATAAAACCCGAAATAAGCATAAATTTCGGGTTTTTTTATGTTTTTGATTTATTTTTAAGCAAACAAAATAAAATTTGTTTTTTTTGCTTGCAAGGTTAAATGTTCTAGTTCATAATGCGCAGCACTTAGGCCGGCTTAGCTCAGTAGGTAGAGCAACTGACTTGTAATCAGTAGGTCGCCAGTTCGATTCCGGCAGCCGGCACCATTTTCCTAAGTAGACAAATTTATAAAGATTCGGGGTGGGGTTCCCGAGCGGCCAAAGGGAGCAGACTGTAAATCTGCCGTGTCACACTTCGAAGGTTCGAATCCTTCCCCCACCACCATCATCTAATATTAGCAATAGCTAATTGAAGCATTTAGGTAGCCGAGTTTGAACATGCGGGCATCGTATAATGGCTATTACCTCAGCCTTCCAAGCTGATGATGCGGGTTCGATTCCCGCTGCCCGCTCCAATTGCTGATATAGCTCAGTTGGTAGAGCGCACCCTTGGTAAGGGTGAGGTCGGCAGTTCAAATCTGCCTATCAGCACCATTCTTGTTAATCTCCTAAACTTCTAAAAATATCAAATTTGCCTGCTTTATAGCTTGTCACTCGGTAACTTTATCTGTTATCATTCAGAGCTAATTTTAAGTTAGTATTATGTTGATATTAAATATGATACTTGGTTAATGTGGTGATTCACCACCGATTTGTATTACATTTGAGGGACGATAAATGTCTAAAGAAAAATTTGAACGTACAAAACCCCACGTTAACGTTGGTACAATCGGCCACGTTGACCACGGTAAAACAACTTTAACTGCTGCAATTACTTCTGTACTTGCTAAAAAATACGGCGGTCAAGCTCGTGCATTCGATCA
>NZ_JBIDFF010000039.1:0-11675 GCF_046635645.1 Gilliamella sp. BG2 | reverse complement strand
CTGTTAGCATTGTTCTTGGCATGATGAATCGAGTTATGGTTGTTTTTGACAGAATTATTATAACTCACATCATGCCGCCTAAAAAATAATCACGAAAGATCAACACGCCCTATTAATTCTGGTCTAAATGCGATAATCAACTCATCACACGATTCAAGTTTAAAATAAGCATCGGTCATATTTTTGATGCTTGTTGCCCTACTAAATATATTATTTTTGTTATCAACTGATGGCTCAGAAAACTTTACCATTTTTACTGTACTATTAAAAAAAATAACGACATAATGCCGTCATTTAATAAAAACAACCAATGAAATGTATTAAAAATCCAAAATGATAACACTAAAAAAAACCAATATTTCTTTAAATGAACAGCATCTCAATTACCCAACATTAGGGCAACTCATTGTTCTGACAACATCGCTTGATGGTTTTTCTATAACTGAGGCTATTTGTTATCAAGAGAAGCTTGTTATTGCTGCTAATTTTTATCCGCAAAACGGGGATGATTATAAAGTTATATATGTCGTAATTGATCTGGATAAAAAAAACACGCATTATTATCATGAATCAGATGGCATTACCCCCCATTTTTTTGTCAGCCCTACTGGTAAGGATTATGTGTCTATTACTGTGTACCATCCAGATAAAGATTTAGAAATTATGCTCCCATTATTTGATAGAGAAAATATCATCTATCCAAAGCCCAAACGCCCTATTGTCGGCGATTTTAAGGGGATATGTCATGATTTTTCTATTTTCCATTATGTTGATCTTTTTTCAGAGACAAAACCAGATAAATTGATTGCAGTTGAATTTAAAAATGATGATATAAAAAAAACCTATACCAATAAAATTCCGCTTCCAAAACATAACAAACTTTTTATTGATTCTTTGAATAATCAAATACATCTACTTGCTTGTGTTGACAATGGTTGGTTACATCGTCAAATTGATGAAATGGGGAGCGATTTACAATCAAGAAATATAAACATAGGAAAACGTTTTTATCTAACTTGCGTATTGAATTTAAGTTTTACTTATACATCAAGTATCTTAGGTATTGATGAAAAAGGTAAGTTTTATTTAATCAATATTTCACCCGAAGGAAAAATAGAACAAAATTTATTGTTTGATATGGAAAGGCTAATTTATTCTATTTGGGAACCGATAAAAGTTGCTGCAGAAACGTTTGTTATTCGATTCACTGATGAAATCGGTAATGGTTGGATTACAATTCAAAATAATCAGGTGATCGAAGCCTTTTATCAAGAAACCGTAGGTTGTTATATAAACTTGCACACAAAAGAAGTTTTTAAATTATCTACAAAAGAATTAATCATTAGTGAGATCGTCAAAACCAAAGATGCCAATTATACTGTTGTTTTTTACGGAAAAGAAGAAGACAATCACTCAAAAAACAAAGAGTTAATTATTTTAAATCGCAATATTGATTAAGGCTGTTTAACGGAATGCTTGGTTGGTTCCTATCGATGAATAAGATTCAAACAAAGCATCCACAGACTTACATTATACAGGCAATTTTTTGATAGCTACCAATTTTAGTTTGATAATCGGCATGCTTACCAATCAACTCTCTAAGCTGAGAATGACGAGTAATCATTAATTGGGTTAACTGCTGCTGATAGCTAAGTATATTTTTGATATACATTCTAATCATGTCTTGATGTTGCAATGGTAAGTTTTCAATTTTTGCAAAATCATCAACCAACATAATACCTTTCGATAATTGAAGGTATTTTGCCTGCCAACTCAACAATAAGTCCCATTTTTCATTCTGTGCATTAACCAACATTTGTTCCACAACATAGTTGAATTGTTCGTATTGTTCTAATAAGTTATTTCCTTGCATAATCATCCTTTTTTACTTAGCTATCTCACGCCACGACTCAGCAATATTGTTAAGTAAATCGAAACAAGTCTGTAATTTTTCTTGATCATTATGTAAATTAGCCAATAACAATTGTTGGCTAATATAGTGATATAAACGATCTAAATTTTCGGCAATTTCACCGCCTTTTTCTAAATCTAGACAGCTTTTAAGACCATTATCAACAATATTAATCGCTTTAGAAATTGCGTTACCTTTACCAACAATATTGCCTTTTTGAATATATAAGCTAGCCAATTTAATGGCGTTAAGTGCACCATCAAATAATAAGACAATCAATTGATGGGGAGACGCTTGACTAATACGTGTTTCTAAATTCACTTGCTCGTAAGCATGAGATCCCATTTTATACATTACTATTCTCTATTTTTTTAAATTTGCCATCATATCAAATTGGGTAGTTAAATAATTACTCATACTATCTAATGAGTTGATTAAAATATCCAATTTAGTAAATTGAACTCGGTAACGCTCAATAGTTTGCTCAATAGAACTGCTTACTTGTTCATGCCGTTTATCTAATGATTTTAAGGTAGAATTTAAGCCATTGGTTGCTGAATCAATCATGCCATCACTATCAATAAACCCTTTCACTTTGGAAAAAATTTCATTAGCAATACCCGTTGTTTTACCATCACCAGTAAATAATATTGCCACCGCTTCACTGTTTTCACTGAGTGCTTTTTGTAGCTCGCTTTCTTTAATCGTTAACATGCCATTTTTGTCCATGTTAATGCCGATTTGAGCTAAAACAGAAAATTCTCCGTCTTGCCCTTTGGCAAATATTGAGCGGATACTTTGATCTATATTACGTAATGTTGAATCCCCAATAAGTGGACCATTATTGCTATTTAGTTCTTTTGAATTTGTCTCTTCTGCGGTGAATTTTGTTAATGTTGATATTGTTGTTTGTAATTGATTAAATGCCTCGACCCATTCTTTAATGGCTTCTTCCACTTTTTCATTATCCGCTGTTATAGCAAGATTCTGACTAATTGTTGTGGTCTGTTTTAATGTAATATCCACACCTTGAACCACATCTTTAACAGTATTAGAATTACTAGTTATGGCAATACCATTAAACGAAAATTTAGCATCTTGCGCTTTTGCAACTTCATTCATATGACTATTGCTAGGTTGATTAATATCAAATCCAATAACATTATTTAACATTTCGTCATCTGATGAAATAGAAGTAATGCTTTGTTGTTCACCTGTTTCTTTCGATGTGATGACTAATTGATAACCATCTGCTCCAGAACGAATAATGGCAGCATTCATTGTTGAAGGGCTGGTTGTTCCATCTTCATTAGTAACTTTGGCATTATTAATGGCATTTGCTATTGATTGCAAAGATGTCTCATCCTGAGATAAGGTTACATCAAGTTTTTGACCATTAGCTTGTTCAATCGTAATAGTTCGCGTTTGGTTATCATTACCTAACTTAGCATTTTTATCATTGATCGTCGATGTAGCAATACCATGAGATGTCGCTAATTGATCAACTGTCACTGTATAATTACCTAATGCTGCTTTGCTATTTGCTTTTACCGAAAAATAATTGTCATTTCCTGTTGCTATTCGGCTTTGAAAAAGCTCTTTTTTTTGAAGTTTTTCCGTTGCAGTATTAAATGTTGTTAATGCACTTTTTAATTTACCAAAACCACTAATTTTCGCATTAATTGCTTTTTGTTGCGTTGTAATTGGGGTTAAACGTGTTTT
The DNA here is from genome assembly GCF_046635645.1 of Gilliamella sp. BG2. NCBI lineage: Bacteria > Pseudomonadati > Pseudomonadota > Gammaproteobacteria > Orbales > Orbaceae > Gilliamella > Gilliamella sp. BG2. The sequence continues at coordinate 8,041 of NZ_JBIDFF010000039.1, read as the reverse complement.
TTCAGCCACTTCTAGTTGATCTAAAATACCATTAAGATCGATTCCAGAACCAATGCCTAATGCGCTCATTGCCATGATTTAATCTACCTATAACAATTATTCAATATTGTTTATATCGGCTGACAATTAAAAAAATTTAGTCTTCTTTTAAATATTTATTTAATAAATTGATAACAATCTATTTTTTTGAATAAAAAATCATTGGGAAATTTTAAAAAAAATAACACTATGATTTATTTAATAATATTATTTTAATTTGCAACTAAACTGCTACTATAAAAAAATAATCATCAAAAATATTAAAGTTCCCTGTTTTGTTACCGATAAGTTATTTGTCAGCAAGAATATTGAATTAAATTTAAATATCTTGTTGATTTTAATATTTATATTATTGGAGATAAAAATGGCACAAGTAATTAATACAAATACAATGTCTTTAATGGCAAAAAATAACCTTAACAATTCTCAAAGCGTTCTTAGTACTTCTATTGAGCGCCTTTCATCAGGTATGCGTATTAATAGCGCTAAAGATGATGCAGCAGGTCAAGCAATTGCTAACCGTTTTTCATCAAACATCAAAGGATTAACACAAGCTGCTCGTAATGCAAATGATGGTATTTCACTTGCACAAACTACTGAAGGTGCATTAAACGAAATCAACAACAACGTACAACGTATTCGTGAATTAACTGTTCAAGCGGCAAATGGTACCAACTCTGAAAGTGATTTAGTATCAATTCAAAATGAAATTGATCAACGTCTAGATGAGATTGATCGTGTTTCTAACCAAACTGATTTCAATGGTTCTAAAGTATTATCTGAAGATAAAACTCTTAAAATTCAAGTAGGTGCAAATGACGGCGAAACCATTGAAATCAATTTGAAAAAAATTGATAGCACTGAACTTGGTTTAAATGGATTTAACGTATCTGATTCACCAACAGAAGATCCATTAAAAACAATTGATACTGCATTATCAAAAATTGATGCATTAAGAGGGCAACTAGGTGCGGTGCAAAATCGTTTCGAATCAACAGTAACCAACATTAACAATACTGTAAATAACCTAAGTTCTGCACGTAGCCGTATTGAAGATGCGGATTATGCAACAGAAGTATCAAACATGACTCGTGGTCAAATTTTACAACAAGCAGGTACATCTGTATTAGCACAAGCGAACCAAGTACCTCAATCTGTACTTTCTTTATTACAATAATTCTATTTTGATTTTTAGTTATTTTAACTCTGTCATATAGTCATGATAGCCATAACGGCATTTTATAATGCGGTTATGGCTAATAATGATAATTAGCTATTTTTTAGCCCTTTATTCAACCCATTAAATTTGCTAACCATCGTCATAATAATGTTAGATATTTTTTTAACATTGGTTCAAAAATGGATGATAGCTTATATAACTCACGCGGTGTAATTCACCAAATCGATTGGCAGCAATATATTCATTTGGTGCGTAATGAAGCTTTAAAATTAGCTGTCCGTTTACCAGCAACGGTCGAACTTGATGATTTATTACAAGTTGGCTATATCGGTTTATTAGACACTATAAAACGTTATGACTCATCTCAAGGCAGCGCTTTTGCTACATTTGCCATACCAAGAATTAAAGGAGCAATGCTTGATGAACTACGTAGCCGTGATTGGTTACCAAGACAAACTCGTAAAAAAATTAGAGATGTTACAACTGCAATTAATGAATTAGAACAGAAGTTAGGTGCACCCCCTAGTGATTATCAAATTGCTAAATACTTAGAATTACCTATAAGCGAATACCGAAAAATTTTATTAGATTCAAATAATAGCCAAATATGTTCGTATGATGAAATTCATAAAAAACTGGGTGATAACATTGATACCATTATTAAATGTGATGAAGATAATAATCCTTTTTCAGCGCTAATAGATGAGGAAATTCGTAACACAATTATTCAACAAATAGAAAGACTACCAGAAAAGGAAAAACTTGTTTTATCACTTTATTACCAAGAAGATCTCAATTTAAAAGAGATTGGTAAAGTAATGAATATCAGTGAATCAAGAGTAAGCCAATTACATAGCCAAGCGATCAAAAGAATACAAAGTAAAGTTAATTTTTAGAAAATATAAAAAGGCAATTAAAATAAAGTGTAATTAAAAGAAAAAATAATTGAAATTATTTTTTTATTGACCTTTTGCATTTAAAAATGTAATTTTAAGCAAAAAAAAACTAATACTATTTAATTTTACTAGTTATTCGTTTTTTTATGCGAAACAAAACAAATATGAATTGGTGACTAAATTGGGAAATTTATTAGATGACGATATTCTTAAATGTATACATCATTTGAATCTATCAACACTACTATTAAGCCAGAAAATGATTGAAAAAGATAAAGTTATGGCAATGTATCGATTAGGTATTGACGAAGAAACTGCTGACATACTTAGCCGTTTAAACACATCTCAAATGTTGATTCTATCAGAAACAAATCAATTAACTTTTCAGTTACGATTTGAAAATGCTGAAATGATGAAAAAACTTACTGAAGAATCTCGCATTGGTGATATTAAACAGATGCATACAGGAATTCTTTTATCAAGTTTGCTATTAGATTCAATCAATAAGTAGCTAAGGAACTAAGATGACAAGTACAAGTATTATTCAAAAATATGAGGAAACTCAACTCGCTATCAAATTGATTTCCCTAGGTGGAAGAATTCAAATGCTGGAAAGTGAAACCAACTTAAGTCGAAATAAACTTATCAAGCTTTATAAAGAGATTCAAGGTTGTCCTCCACCTAAAGGTCTATTACCATTTTCAACCTCGTGGTTTATGACATGGGAACCTAATATCCATGCGAGTATTTTTTATAACGCATACTCTTATTTAGTTAAAAATGGTCTAAAATCAGGCATTCAAACTATCTTAAAAGCTTATCAACTTTATTTAGAGCAATGCCAATTTTCATCACATAAGGATAAACCTGTTTTAGGTTTAACCAGAGCGTGGATATTAGTCAAATTTGTCGAAAAGAAAATAATGCAACAATCATGTTGTAACACATGTTGTGGACGTTTTATTACACACGCTTATCATCCGCAAAATACTTTTACTTGCAGTTTATGTCAGCCTCCATCAAGGGCAGATAAGAATAATAAAACACAAAAAGAAAACGACGAAAAATGCATGAAAGTGTTATCGAAACCAAGTTATTTAAATTTATCAGTTGCCAAACAGATCACTGCTTAAATAAATATTAAAGCAATTCAGCCGTTATTTTATGGAGAAAGAAGAAAGTCAATGCTAATAGTTATAGGATATATCGTAGTGATCGCTTCGGCGCTACTTGGCTATGTACTCAGTGGTGGTTATTTAGCCGTACTATTTCAGCCACTCGAATTGCTAATTATTGGTGGTGCTGCTATAGGCGCTTTTATTGTTAGTAATGAACAAAAAACAATAAAAGCCACACTTAAGTCTTTAGGTCAATTGTTTAAAACATCCAAATATAATAAGAATCTATATTTAACACTCATTAATTTTATGTATACCATTTTGACGAAGATTCGCCAAAGTGGAGGGCTATCCATTGAATCAGATATTGATAATCCGCATGAAAGTGAATTATTTAAACAATATCCACTTATTTTAGCTAATCCAAGAATTTGTGATTTTATCACTGATTACTTACGTCTTATGATTAGTGGCAATATGGATGTATTTGAAATAGAAACACTGATGAGTGAAGAAATTGAAACATTTGTCCACGAACTTGAAAAACCTGTAGATGCCATTTCAGGAATTGGTGATGGCCTACCTGCATTTGGGATCGTCGCTGCTGTAATGGGCGTAATTAATACACTTGCTCAAGCTGATAGACCAGCAAGTGAACTCGGTGAGCTTATCGCTCATGCTATGGTAGGAACTTTTTTAGGAATTTTGCTTGCTTATGGTTTTGTTTCGCCATTAGCTGCTTTATTAAAACAAAGAAACGCCGATACAGTGAAAGTTCTAGAATGTACCAAAGTAATACTTATTGCCAGCATGCATGATTATGCGCCACAAATTTGTATTGAATTTGGGCGAAAAACGTTATTTTCTCATGAAAGGCCATCATTCTTTGAATTAGAAAAATACATACAAGAAGTTAAAGACAAAAAATCTAATCCAAATGAAAATAAAGAATAATGAAAGATAAATCTGTAAGAATAATTATAAAGAAAAAATCAGGGCATGGTGGTGGACATCATGGCGGTTCGTGGAAAATCGCTTATGCCGACTTTATGACCGCAATGATGGCGTTATTTTTAGTCATGTGGTTAATTTCTACATCTACCCCTCAAGAATTGAAAGGGATTGCTGAATACTTTAGAACCCCTTTAATTCTTGGCTACAATGGTGGTAAAAATATTAGCGATAGTGAAAGTCCGATTCCTGGTGGTGGTGATGATGTTAGTAAACAACTTGGTGAAGAAAAGAGCTATCATTCTACCCTATCACAGAATGAAGTTGAGAAACAGCAACTTGAAAAAATACAGATGATTGAAGCGGCACGTAAAATTTATGATATTTTTGAAATTGATGAACGTCTAAAGAAATTAGCTCCTAATCTTATTATTGAATTAACTGAAATGGGGTTACGGATTCAAATTTTAGCTTCAGATGATAAACCCATGTTTGATGTTGGTAGTACAACCATTGATCCTAATATGCAAGAAATTCTGCATGCATTAGCGCCGATTATCAATTCCTTACCAAATAAAATCACTTTGTCAGGCCATACTGATGAACGCCAATATACAACAGGTGATAGAGGATATAGCAATTGGGAACTATCTGCAGATAGAGCTAATTCGTCAAGAAGAGAGCTTATAGCTGGTGGGTTAGACTCAAATAAAATTATTCGAATTATTGCACTTGCCGATACAGTGAATTTAAACAATCCTAACTATAGTAAAGATGCTAATCGCCGTATCAGTATCTTAATTTTGAATAAAATAGCACAGCAGTATATTGAAGAAGAAAATAACATGACCGGAACCGATTTTTTAAGACAATCACAACGGACTAAATCAGAATAAATTCATTTTTGAAAAAATGAATTTATTTGAAAACTTTTTTAAAACACGCATAACAATTATTAAAGTTTTGTGAATTTAACCCGATATAAAAAAGACTTATTTTAATTGATATTATGAACTCAAACTATATTGAGAGGATTTTATGGCGAATTCATTAATGAATACTGGTATTAGTGGGTTAAATGCAGCACAAAATATGCTGAATGTAATAAGTAATAATATTAGTAATGCTCATACAACTGGTTACAATCGTCAACAACAAATTTTACGCCAAGCAAATGGAACTCAGCATAGTTTTGGGTTTGTCGGTAACGGTGTTTGTGTATCATCTGTTAATCGCGCTTTTAATAATTTTGTTGTAGGACAACTGCGACAATCACAATCACAAAATGGTTCTATCAAGGCTTATTATAATGAATTATCTAAAGTAGATAATCTGTTAGCAGAGAATGACAATAGTATTTCATCTCAAATCAATAATCTTTTTGCCAGTTTAAATAAACTTGCATCAAATGCTAGTGATGCATCGACAAAACAAACTGTTATTAGTGATCTGACATCTTTAACTAGCCAATTTAATAAAACAGAAACAAATTTAAAGAACCAAATTGCCAACGTTAATACTGAATTAAATAGTAATGTTGATAAAGTTAATACCTATACTCAACAAATTGCCGAACTTAATCAAAAAATATCACAACTACAGTCGGTAGGCGGTGGAAATGAACCTAATGCATTACTTGACCAACGCGATCAGTTAGTCAATGAATTAAGCGAAATCATTGGCATTACCGTTACTGAACAAAATGGACAATATAATCTTTCGCTCGCTAATGGTTTAAATTTAGTTCAAGGCTCTTCTATTAACTTATTATCAGTACAACCTTCAACAGATGATCCTTCTTTAAATACTATTATTTATACTCACCCTTCAGGTGCAACACAAGAATTGACAAGCCAAAACATTACATCAGGTACGTTACACGGCTTATTAACCTTTCGTGATGGACCATTAACCGAAGCCCGCAATCAACTAGGCTTAATTGCATTAAATTTAGCAGAACGTTTTAATGAAGTGCATATGTCGGGTATTGATATTAATGGTAATCAAGGTGAAAAGTTGTTTGATTACAATCATCCTAGTTGTGTCACAAATACTAAAAACCAAGGTAATGCTTCAGCCAAAATTGAGTTTAATGCTTTGAATGAAGTAAAAGCTTCTGATTATAAAATAGAATTTGATGGTAATAATTGGATCGCCACAAGATTATCTGATCATCAGCTAATTACTCCTGAAATCAAAGATGGTAAATTGTTTTTTGATGGACTGACCATTGAGATAAGTGGTAATGCGGTTAATGGAGATTCGTTTATCATAAAACCTGTTGCCGATATTGCTTCGTCATTACAACTGCTAGTGAAAGATGTAAATAAACTAGCAACAGGTATTAACGATGAAGAAAATGGTGCTGGTGATAATCGCAATGTAACCAAATTATTAGAAATCCAACATGAAAAACTTGTTAATGGTACAACAACATTAAAAAGTGCTTATACCCGCTTAACTAACTATATTGGTAGTGAAACTCAAACAGCAAAAATTTCTGCTCAATCAAGCAAAAATATAACTCAGCAAATTTATGAACAAAATCAATCGATTTCAGGGGTTAATATTGAAGAAGAGTATATCTCTATGCAGGTTTATATGCAGTATTACCAAGCAAATGCCAAAGTGATTGATGCGGCAACAACACTATTTGATACCATTTTAGGTTTAACTAAATGATTAAAGGATAAAAAATGCGCCTTAGCACAAACTCAATTTATCAAAAAAACTTAAACAGTATTTTAAACACCAACAGCAAATGGCAAAAATCAGGGTTGCATTTGGCAACAGGTAAAAAGATTTTAACTCCTTCTGATGATCCAATGGGAGCTTCACAATCATTAATAATAAAGCAAGCGCAAGCACAAAATGAACAGTTTCAAGCAACACGCGAAAATGCCGATAAATCACTTAGTCGCCAAGATACGATCTTATCGGAAGCCAATACTGTTATCCAAGCAATTCAGGAAACATTGGTCTATGCATCAAATGAAACCTTAAATGAAGAAAATAGACTCGATCTTGCTAATAAATTACAAAGTTTGAAAGATCAACTTTTATCATTAGCTAATGCAAAAGACACTAATGGTAACTATCTTTTTGCTGGTAAGAAAAACGATACACCTCCTTTTGTTATGAATGAATCAGGTGAAGTGAGTTACGTAGGCGGTACAACTTCTATCAATGTATTAATCGATGACTCGCGAGAAATATCGCTAAGTTTTACAGGTATTCAAGTATTTATGACTGGCTCAAATGTTAAAGAATCTGATGGTTCACCAGCAGAAAGTAACATATTTGCAAGTATTGATTATGCAATTGAGGCATTAAAAATAGATCTAGATTATGATAATGATGATACCGTTGAACAATTTAGATCTGGATTATCAAAAGCACGTCATGGAGTAGACAATTCTTTTAATAATATTTCGACACTTAGAGCAGAAGGTGGCTCGGTATTATCAGAAATTGACAGATTAACCACATTGGGTAAAACATTAGATATTGAATTTCAAACTCAAATCAGCCAACTTGAAGATGTCGATTGGTACGAAGCCATTTCAGAATATGTAATGCTACAAGCTAATTTACAAGCTGCACAATATACCTTTATGACTATGCAAAGTATGTCACTGTTTCAAATGAAATAAGCATTGCATGCTGATTTGTGCAACGTGATTTTACCCCCCTAAAATAATTCATCCCCTATAGGAGGCTTAACGTGGATCGGCTACACTAAATCATACAACTTTTTTAAGGGGTAAGGTAAACTTATCCCAACTAAAAAAGGAACAAATATGAATAAGATTAAACGCAAAAGACGAACATTCACAGATGATTTTAAACAGCAAATG
>NZ_JBIDFF010000038.1:0-11799 GCF_046635645.1 Gilliamella sp. BG2 | reverse complement strand
TATTGAACGATTTAATCGTACCTATCGTACTGAAGTACTCGATTTATATCTTTTTAACAACTTAGCACAAGCAAGGAAAATAACCGAAGAATGGTTAACGATTTATAACACCGAAAGACCACATGAGGCATTAAATAACATGACACCGATTGAGTATAAAACACTAAAACAAGTAGCATGATTTTCTACGTGAGTTGTGTACTAAGTTTGGGGTATTTACAGCCTAGCTCCACCAGATTTTTTCCCCAAACTCCAATCCTTCCATTTTATGTGGGGTATATTAGAGAGTGTTTACCTTTGATGATGTTTTTTAAATGGCATAGTGAGCATTATAATAATTTCGCCAAACACAAACATAACTTAGTTCACTAAGTCAAGAACAATGTTAACAGATAAACAATGGAAAACGCTACTGAAAATAATGAAAGGTACCGGACTAACAATGCATTATTGATTAATATATAAACACAAAAAACTGCCTCTAATTAGTTTAGTTTCTCTTTTTATATTCATCTAATTGATTAATTGCTATCTTGGCCGCATCTCTTATATCAATATTTTTAGATTGCAAAGATATTTGAAGACCATTTCTTAATATTTCATCACTAAAAGCTGCGGCTATTTGTGTAACCCAATACCTAATACTGTCAGGTATGGTTATATCTTCAAGAACTTTTTTGATCTCTTTTTTACATCAATATCATAGCATTGATAAAAAAAATCTTCTACCAGCTGATATACACCTCGTCCATCACCTTCACCAAAAGATCTTAAAAATAACTCAATTGCTTTTCTATCTGGGTTTTTAATAAGAAATTTAATGCGTCATCTTTAGTCATATTTTTTAATCTTTCCAAAGTTTTTGTTTTACCTAATTTGTAGGAAAACGCAGAGTTGTTTACACTTCATGGTTAAAATAATCCTCTAAAAACTCATAAGGCGTTTTCCCTGAAATCGCTTTATGTGGTTTAACGGTATTATAAAAATTAATAAAGCGTTTCAGTTTTTGTTTTCTATCTATTGAATCGCTAAATATATGCTGATTATGCCACATCGCAATTCAAAGTTCGTATCACTCTTTCGGCTTTCCCATTCGTTTGTGGGCAGGCGGTTTGGTGAATTTTTGATTAATACGGTGGCTGTTACACGTTTTAACAAATAAGTGCTCGCTGGTGCCTTGATATTCACGTCCATTATCGGAATAAACACATTCAATAGTATAAGGACATTGGGTTAACACATCGTTTTGTAAAAATTGTGCCGCGCTAAATTGGGATTTATCAGGGTAAATACCCGCATAAAGCTCATGTGAAAAATCATCAATACCGACAAATAAATATTCTCTAATTCGCTGTTTCGTTTCATTTTTAAGTAAAGGTAAACGTTTGGTATCAACGTGTAGCATTTCTCCCGGATAGGTTTTGTTATAGCGTTTAGCTTGCCGTCTTAATTTATCTTCAATCGATTTTTCGACTTTAACCAGACGGTTAATTCCATAACGAATGGTTTTATAACGTTCATTCTTACTGGTTAAAGGCACAAAAAGCTTCAATCGGGCTTTCTTTAGTACATTATAAATGGTAGGCCGACTGACCATAAAGCGTTTTGCCAAATCAGTGACCGTTATTTTTTCTTTATGATATAAGCGCCATATCTCTTGTCTGTGATAAGGCGTTAGTTTTGTTTTTTTATGTATATTCATTACAGTAGTTTCTCAAATTACTGTAAACAACACTAGTAAATCCTACACATTAGCGATAATTTGAGTTGACACCGCTATCGTGCTGGATTAACTTAATTCGATGGGCTGTTATGTGCCAATAGCAGACACATTTAGCTAAACTCAAATTTAGTTGACAGGCACATATTAAAATATGGGAATTGCTATATCAAATCCGAGTTAGTACAAAATTATGCATATTAATAATTACAAAACCTGTGAATTAAAGTAAACTTGTATATAAAATATTAATTAAATTTATAATCCTAACTATTTTAATAAAGGAATTGTTTGTGGAAATTATTGATTGGGGTGGTGGGCTAACCTTACATGAAATTAAAGCTATTGAGCAAATAAAATTAGCTTTTTCAAATAAAGCTAAGGTAGTAAAAGACTTTAAAGATATAAAAAACAATATACAATCAATTTTTCCATGGAAAGGCTATTCAGGTTTTCGTTTTGCTGATGTACGGGTGAGAAAAGAGGGTGAATTTGATTTAGTAATCGTTACACACTGCATTGTGCTAATTGTTGAATTAAAGCATTGGAATGGCGGAAAAGTTACATCTCACAGAGATAAATGGTATTTAGATAAACAAGAGCGTGGACGTTCGGCTGTTTCAGTTACGCGTAATAAAAAATATCTACTTGAGAAAAAGTTAAATAAATTTAAACAAAAGTTTACCAATAAGGGATATTGCCCACAGGTTCATTTTTTAATAGTAATGACGGGTAATGCTGATTTTAGCGAATTGCCAGATAATGAAAAAATGTATGTAGTAAGCCTTGCAGATTTTTTAGAATTAAAAGATGAATATAAATTTGAAGCGCATTTTCAACCTCCAAAAAATAAAAACAGCAAAACATTAAACCAAGATTTTGAATTATTTGATAAACAAATATTTGGTACTGACATGGTTAAACCTAAACCTATCAGCATTGGAGGCTACTATGCTGACGATGAACCAAGTTTTGTACACCCTAATAATATTTATCAAGAGTATTTCGCACAATCAGAGCGAGTGAAGCAGAAAGATATTGCATTATTTCGCCGTTGGAGCTTTACAAAAATAGAAAAAGCTGAAGCACAAACACTCGATGGTCGATTTCGTTTGGTTAGTCGTGAATACGATGTTTTGCAACATATCAAACAACGAAATATTGAGTTGTATCGGGCATGCTTAAACTATAAGACCATGCCACAAAAGAGTGAGATAACGGATGAACATATTGATGTATTTGAACTATTTCCTCAGCAGAAGCGATTTAATCAGTTTGTGGGTGGGTATGCTGGACAAAACCTAACTACCGAACGTCGTTTAAATTTAGTAAAACTTTTACTAAATAAGTTTGCTCAATTACATGCTGTTGATATAGCTCATCGAGACCTAGGAGAGAATAGTATTTGGTTATCAGCAGATGATCAAATAATGCTTTCAGGTTTTGCAACAGCCTATTTTGCATCTGAAAAAACAGTCGGAGATATACGTGACATTTTAGCAGTATCAGGCGATTTAGCTAGAGATATATTTCCACTTTCAAATAACGCTAATATTACACCCTATCAGTTAGATGTGCGCTCTTTAGCCGTTTTAGCATGGCATATTGTACAAGTCGAACGTATTTCTTCAGAAAGTTTGATAAGAATGAAGAAAGATTTAGCTGAAAATACCAGTTGGTACATTAGCGTATTCGACATAGCTTTATCTGGCACAGCTTTTGAAAATGCACAAGAGTTTTTAGATGCTTTTAATCAAGCAACACCTGAGCAGGCATTAGATTTCACGTTTGATTTTTCTAAATTAGAGCCGTTTTATCATGAGATCAATCATTCGAGAGCTTATCCTGAAGATGATGGGTTTATTATAGAAAGTGATGAAAAAGAAGTTTATCGTTCATCAAGCCGTTTAATAAAAGTATGGCTAGGTGCAGCCCCTCGTCAAGATGATCATGCCGCGAGAATAGTATTTATTTGGCTAGATAATATAGCAAAATTAGCACAAATTTCGCCTGATTATATACCTAAAATTCGTGAGTTTGGCATTGCTCGCAAATCTGGTAGTTTATTTGTTGTTAGTGATTTTATTGAGGAAGGAGTAACTTGGGCAAGCCTTATAGAGTTAGATTTAGCAGATGAGCGCAAATTTAGTTTGATTAATCAATTTATCCATAACATTGAACACTTACATAGTTTGGGATTTCCTCATGGCGATTTGAAGCCTGACAATGTATTGGTTACGTTAAATGATGAGGGAGATAGTTTATATATATTAGATATTTTAGACTTTTCGTCTAATGGCAAATATCAATTTAATACTGAATATTCACCTGCCTTTGAATATGCTACTGAAATTCAGCATGATAATTTTGCTGTGATGAAAATGGCTTGTGAGTTATTAAAATTAGCTTGGAATATACCTTCTGAAAAATTCGTAGAAATTTCAGAGGTTATACAACTTGAAAATACGGATACTAAGACAGGATTTTTATCACTATCACGATTTAAACAAGCATTAAATCCTCAACCAAAAACACTTATGATTAATTTACTAATCAGTGGGCATGATTCATTTCTACCTCTACAGATTTATCCCGATAACGGTGAGTTACTCGTACAACTTGGTACAAACAATAAAGGCAATGATGTCTTGATAAAATTTATTGGTATAGGTGGAGTGTTAACTACATTTTATTCGACTCAAACTAAAAAAATCACAAATGCACTAACTCCCTATTCTCGTGATCACATTACAAAAAAAGATCGTGATAGCTGCGACCTAAGTTTACCAATTGGTTTAAATATATCATATGGCAATTACAGTGATTTTAATGAACTCAACAATTTATTAGATGAAAATGAGACCTTTATACAGAAAATCAATGAATTCATTGCTAAGCATATTCTAAGAGCACCAGAACCTCAGCATAGTGATGACTCTACGATAAAAGACGAGCCCTATCTGGACGTTGATGGAGTGTTAGCTGAGGAGGATAGTATTGTTTCGCAAAGGCCTAGTATTCGAAAACTATGGCAGGCAATTTTAGATACAGAAACAGAGGCGCTGCCTGCTATTACAGCCAATGATAAACTACAACAATTAGATAATGGGGATATTTATATTCCTTATGATGGTGAAGTTAATCCATTAGATAAATTCAAAAAAGATGAAGTTATAGAAGCCGTTGGGCGAGATGAATGCAAAGATCGAATACTTAAATATGGTGTAGTAGATTTTACTAAAAGTAATTTAAATGAGTTGCATTTAAAAGCAAAAAGCTTAAACGGGAAAAATATAGATAAAATAGGTGAAAAAACGCCTATTTACCTTCAAAGTAAGCAAAATAAAGCATCGTATCAGCGTCGAAAAAACTCTTTACAGCGCATTTTAGATGGTGAAAGTGTAATTACAGAATTAGCTCATTACTTTGACGATCATTGCATCATACCTGCTAATGATTATGGCATTACTGTTAAAGATGAGCAGTTTGCACGTTATGACCGTCATGGTATGCATGGTGAGATAGTTAGTTTAAACGAAGCCCAGCGTCAAGCTTTTCAACGCTTGATTAACAATGGCCCGCTCGTTTTGTTACAAGGCCCCCCTGGTACTGGTAAAACAGAGTTTATTGCTGCTTTTGCACATTATTTATTTGAGCAACAAAAAATAAAAAATATTTTACTAGTCAGTCAATCTCATGAAGCTGTTAATACGGCTGCAGAGCGCATTAGAAAGCACTGTAGGCGCTTACAAACTGACTTGCAGATTGTACGGTTCAGTAATCGTGAACTAGCTGACTCGGAAGAACTAGAAGATGTATTTTCTCCAAACTTGGTAGGACAAAAACGTCATCAGTTAAGCGCTAATAAAATTGATAATATCTGTCAACTAGGAAGAGCAATGGGACTGCCTGAAGCTTATTTACGTGAGCGAGCACAATTGCAATTTAGTATAGGCGTACAAATCCGTCGTTATCTTAAATTAAGAGATAATTTTGTACTTGATAAAATAGATGATAAAGATGAACAACATTTAATAGAGTCGATTAAGCAGAATATTCATGCACAAGCAAAAGAGTTAGGAATAGAAAATGTATCTTCATTAGATATTGAGCAAGTTTTACCAAGCTTAATTGCACAATTAGATGGGAAATATAATATTCAGCCTATTGAGAGTATTGATGCAGAAAAATTAATTAATTTGACTCAGGATATGTTAGAAGCCTTATCTAATGAGCGTGCAAACTATGATGAGTTCTTAGCGCGCTCACGGCAATTAATAGTAGGCACATGTGTGGGGATTGGACAAAAACATATAGGTATCGCTGATAATATTTATGACTGGGTGATTGTGGATGAAGCTGCGCGTTCAATTTCTAGTGAGTTAGCTATTGCGATGCAATCAGGTAAACGTATTTTACTTGTGGGTGACCATAAACAATTACCGCCTTTGTATTCTAATGAGCATAAAAATGCATTAGCAAGGCGTTTAGGTATTTCGAAGCGTGGCGAGGAGTTAGACCAGATATTGGGCAGTGACTTTGAACGGGTCTTTGAGTCAGCGTATGGCAAACAGACTTGTGCTACTTTAAAAACACAGTATCGGATGGCTCCTGCAATTGGTAGTTTAGTATCAGCATGTTTTTATGATGGCATCTTAGAGAATGGTAAAAAAGAGACTGATATACCGAATATTTATTATAGCTTACCGCAGAATTTTCAGTGTAGTGTGACCTGGTTGGATACAACACGTTTACCAAATAGTTATCATGAAAACCCAAATAATGGTAGTAGTTCTATCAATCGAGCAGAAGCGGATGTGGTTATTAAATTATTACAAGATTTAGCAAATGATGAAACTTTTATGGATAGCGAAATTATACAAAAATGCTTAGATACAAATACTAAAGCGATTGGTGTAATTTGTATGTATGGAGAACAAAAAAAGCTAATAGGCCAAAAATTTAATGAAAAAACATGGACTGATACATTTCGACGTTTAGTAAAAATTGACAGTGTAGATGGTTATCAGGGAAAAGAGAATCGCATAATTATTTTGTCACTTAGCCGGCATGATAAGCAATACAAAGAAGTAGGTTTCTTATACTCATCTAACCGTATTAATGTGGCTTTATCCCGTGCAATGGATAAGCTAATTATTGTGGGTGCGGCAGCTATGTGGGAAAGTCCTAGAAATAATAAACTACCTTTGGGTAAAGTATTAAATTTTATTAAGCAGCATGTTAATAATGATAATGATAATGATTATGCTTTGATTTCTCTAAGACAAACGGGAGTGAAAAAATGAATAAAGGACAAACCAAATCATACAACGAGATTGACTTTATAATAAAAGCTCCACGTTTTCGTATAGTATTTTCTTATATGGATGATAAGAATGTGTCATTTGTTCGTGAATACTTATTACGTTTGCTTAAATTAGTACCTTGTAAGCCTGAGCAAATTGCTTGCTACTTCGGCTTTAGCCAACATGAAACTGAAATAGCTTTAGGCGATTTAGAGTCTAATAAATGGATTGAGTGGCAAGATAATGGCATAGTCGCCTTATCTAAAGAAGGGTTGAAATTATTTAACAACGAAAATGATGCCCCTCAAATCCCTAGTTTGCGAGAGTATGGTAGTGAATATTGTATGGAATTACTAGATAACAATTTTTTGTTAAAGAAATATTGTGATCACGTTCGCCAACAAGCGATAGAGTTATCAATAGAGCCAAAAGCGTTGTCTGAAAGTAAAGAAACTGCTCGAAAAATCTTTCAAAATCGTTTTCGCCAGTTACAAGAAAATGAGATTATAGAGTTAGATGCAAAAGACATTGCCTTATATAAAATTGACGCCATTGAGTTGAAAGGTGCACCTGTATATTTTCGTTTTACACAAAAGTTTGAATTATTTCCTGACAATGGTGATATTAAGGAGCGTCATGGTGTACCAAATTTAATTCATCAAGATGTCATTCAGCAGGCAATTACTCAGCAAATTGAAAAAGCTAATGGTACTGACAATTTACGTGAATTGCAGCAAAGTATGAGTGAGTTGAATGATAATAATACGCTTAAGGTTCTTTTCGGGGGGAGATTAGATTTTACCGAGTACATGAAAGTATGGCAGAAATATGATCAACAAAATGGTTTTTATTTTTTAGGCCAGATTTATCATCAAGAGGATATATTCAAAAAAATTAATAGTATGCTAGATAATTTGAATAAACCGCCTAATAAACCTTTTGCAAAACTGTATTGGACAGCTCCAAGTGATGTTTATTGGGGAAAACAACGAAAAATACATGATAAGATTCAAAATCTGCTTGATAAGCAAGATAAAGGTTATAAATTTCACCTCTATTTGCCTTTATCATCTGATCCTAATAATAGAGAAAAACGAGAATGGCTTGAACAGTTCAAAGATATAAATGACAAAGCATTATATGGATTTTGTGAAGGCTTTTTAAATGGAAATACAGAGATTTTGTTTTTAGAAAATACATTTGCTATGGTTTGTTATCACGCTAAGCTTCCAGTTTACCCCGTTCCACTACCTATTGGTTTTTTTACTACACAGTTAGATGAAGTAAAAAAAATTGGATGCTTAATAGAAAATTATTTGAATGAAACAATGTATTCAGATCATAGTGAACATAAAATTAGAATGAAAGATTTTGGCTTGTTGAAGGTATCATAACTAATTCACTTTAACTTTGACTAGCTGTGACATTTTGCTTTTATGGAAGAAGGTTATCTGTTTAGATTTTTATAACTTGGCCTATTTAATAAATAGTACTATCCTTCACTAATGTGTAGCAGCTCAAACTTATTCTGACACACACGTATTACTCATCGGCTTTCATTTTAACAAAATACGTGCCCGATGAGCAACATAAATTCTCCAATTGCTTTTCCTTAACCTGTAAATACCCCAAACTTAGTACACAACTCACGTAGAAAATCATGCTGCTTGTTTTAGTGTTTTATACTCAATCGGTGTCATGTTATTGTAACTATCCCCTAAAATAGTACAGCAAAAAAGTAGAAAATTCTCTATGATAAAAGAAAAGGGGATTTAATTATGAAAAAAATGACTGAACATCAGATCGTAGTTATTTTAAAAGAAGCTGAAGCCGGTATTCCTGTCAAAGAACTTTGCCGTAAATATGGCATCGGCAATTCGACTTTCTATAAATGGCGGGAAAAATACGGTGGTATGGAAACCTCCGATATCAAACGTTTAAAGGAGCTGGAGGCTGAAAACCGCAAGCTTAAGCAGATGTTTGCTGAGCTCAGTTTAAAATCTCAGCTTCAGGAGGAAATCATAAAAAAGCTATAGTGCCTACCAAGGCACGTAAAGCATGGGCTTTGGAGTTACAAGAAAATCATTTTGTTACTATTGCTATGAGCTGCGCTATTGTTGGCTTAAGCCGCTGTGCTTACTATTATCAGCCCAAGTTACCGGATGATTCAGTGATTAGGTCGGTACTCAGTGCGATCACCGATAAGCATTTACGCTGGGGCTTTCCCAAGTGTTTTAATTGCATCAGAAAGCTCGGCTATAAATGGAATCATAAACGTGTGTATCGGGTGTATTGTGAATTGAAGCTTAATCTCAGGGTAAAGCGTAAACAGCGTATTCCTCCACGAAGCCCGGAAAGGCTATCAGTACCCAATAAACAAGGTGAATGCTGGTCAATGGATTTTATGAGTGACAGCAGTCGCAATGAACGACGCTTTAGAACTTTCAATGTGATAGATGACTTTAATCGTGAGGCGCTAGGCATTGATATTGCGGTCAGTTTACCAGCTGGCAGGATTACCCGTTATCTGGATAAACTGGCCGAATATCATGGTTATCCACTAAAAATACGAGTAGATAATGGACCGGAATTTACAGGAAAAACCTTTATAAACTGGGCTAAATCACATAATATAACCATTGATTATATCCAGCCCGGTAGTCCTTATCAAAATGGCTATATTGAACGATTTAATCGTACCTATCGTACTGAAGTACTCGATTTATATCTTTTTAACAACTTAGCACAAGCAAGGAGAATAACCGAAGAATGATTAACGATTTATAACACCGAAAGACCGCATGAGGCATTAAATAACATGACACCGATTGAGTATAAAACACTAAAACAGGCAGCTTAATTTTCTACGTGAGTTGTGTACTAAGTTTGGGGTATTTACAAATAACCCTCTAAAAACTCATAAGGCGTTTTCCCTGAAATCGCTTTATGTGGTTTAACGGTATTATAAAAATTAATAAAGCGTTTCAGTTTTTGTTTTCTATCTTTTGAATTACTAAATATATGCTGATTATGCCACATCGCAATTCAAAGTTCGTATCACTCTTTCGGCTTTCCCATTCGTTTGTGGGCAGGCGGGTTTGGTGAATTTTTGATTAATACGGTGGCTGTTACACGTTTTAACAAATAAGTGCTCGCTGGAGCCTTGATATTCACGTCCATTATCGGAATAAACACATTCAATAGTATAAGGACATTGGGTTAACACATCGTTTTGTAAAAATTGTGCCGCGCTAAATTGGGATTTATCAGGGTAAATACCCGCATAAAGCTCACGTGAAAAATCATCAATACCGACAAATAAATATTCTCTAGTTCGCTGTTTCGTTTCATTTTTAAGTAAAGGTAAACGTTTGGTATCAACGTGTAGCATTTCTCCCGGATAGGTTTTGTTATAGCGTTTAGCTTGCCGTCTTAATTTATCTTCAATCGATTTTTCGACTTTAACCAGACGTTTAATTCCATAACGAATGGTTTTATAACGTTCATTCTTACTGGTTAAAGGCACAAAAAGCTTCAATCGGGCTTTCTTTAGTACATTATAAATGGTAGGCCGACTGACCATAAAGCGTTTTGCCAAATCAGTGACCGTTATTTTTTCTTTATGATATAAGCGCCATATCTCTTGTCTGTGATAAGCCGTTAGTTTTGTTTTTTTATGTATACTCATTACAGTAGTTTCTCAAATTACTGTAAACAACGCTAGTAAATCCTACAACTAAAATTTTATTAAAAAATTTAAATTTAAAAATATTTCATATGTTTTTGTATTAATTTTAAACTTTTTTTTATCTCTATTACATCTTTTAATTTTTCTGCTTCACTAGGTATATTTCGAATCAATAAATTTGCATTTTTCTTTAATAGGTTAAACAAATAGGTGCATTCTATTTTACCGCTATATACTACTTCCTTTTTATCATATCTATTTTCTATAAATTTAATATTACAGGTTTCACCAACAAAATGAACCTCAAAATAGAATGGTCCATCCATAAAACTAAAATGGGCTACATTATTTTTTTTAGCTATATTATTTTTTTTAATTTTACAAGCTTCTCTTAACCACCAATTTAATATAATGACAGTAAAATCATCCCATTTCTTGTCTGGAAAAAATATATTTCCGATTTGGAAATATATTTCCGAAAATATTTGAGTTGATACTTCACTTTTTGATACACGAATAGAATCAGGATTAATTATTAAATCAATCATTATAGGACTCCTTTAGGATAAGCAGTTTCAATTTTTTTAGTAACTTTATTTACCCAAATTTCAATTATTATATTATCAGATGTGCCTCGTCCCAGAATTCGTTCATCTTGAGATTTAAGGACTTTAATATTAGTATATGCTTCTCTGACAGCACGTTCAATTTGTTTTGGAGACATATTCTTAGGAAATAAATCTTTCTTTCCGCTTATTAATATTACTTTTCCTGCATACTATGTCGTTCAAAAATATGATCCATATCTATTTTAACCTTTTTCATACTAGGCAAATTAACTGGTTTCTTTCTTTTTGAAGGTACATAATTCCAACCCCACGGAGCAATACAAGTCAATCCATTAGCGGCATACTGATGCAGGTTAATTCCACCACAGCTAAACCAATCAGGTCCAACTGGGTAAAGCGTCCTATCTGGAGCATAATATCTGAAAGTATTGTAATATAAACTAGGGCGTGTTGATCTTTCGTGATTATTTTTTAGACGGCATGATGTGAGTTATAATAATTCTGTCAAAAACAACC
>NZ_JBIDFF010000037.1:0-12114 GCF_046635645.1 Gilliamella sp. BG2 | reverse complement strand
GTAGTAGCTTTTCCCACCGTTTATCTGTTAGCATTGTTCTTGGCATGATGAATCGAGTTATGGTTGTTTTTGGCAGAATTATTATAACTCACATCATGCCGTCTAAAAATAATCATGAAAGATCAACACGCCCTAAACATTAAATCGAAAATAGTTGTGCTTCATGGCGTGAATAAATAGCAGTGTTAATATGCAGTAAAAACTTGGCGAAATAGTTAGTAAAAAGTGTTTTTTATATTGTAAATAACTTGACTAAGTTATTATACTAAATAACGATTATATAAGACTATTGCTAGCTAAAACCACATCATAATCATTCATCATCTACAACGCCATCAATGAATTTATCTTTGTACCATACCATATTTTTATACAATATATTATCTTCACCAATTACATGCGGGTTTTCTCGATCAATATTATTTCGGTTTAACAAACAAGCGTTATATTCTTCTTCATTACATTTTCTGTGCTCTTGGGTATCAATGTTTTTAAACTGACAGCTATTTTTTATATTGATATATTTGTATTTTTGATAATGATAATTACTTTGTATTGTTGTCAAGATTCTTTGCTGTTTTTCATTATAATTATAACAATTTTTTTTACCTGTGGCGGATTTATCTTTTGGGTTAAAATCGATATCGCTACCCCACAAGTTTGTGGCTACAAATTTACCTTTGTTATTGATATAGTAGTCATAATTTGCTCCTATTCTGGCACTTGAGGCATATTTTTTAATGGCTAAATCAAGATTGCCGTCAAAATTGATATCCTCTAGATAAATGCTGTCAAATTGGTTGTAGCTATAATGTAAATTTTGTATTTTTTGCATTAATTGGTGGTTACTTTTGTCATAAACATTCACACCAACTAGTTTAATTTTTTCTTTTTTCTTTTTTGATAATACCGCAGTAAAATAAAATTTATCTGATGAATTCGTTTGTAATAATTCAAGGCGATTAAATTCAGCATCTGCTTCATCAATTATTTCAAGTTCTTTTTGCAATTTTATTGGATATTGTTGATTTTTTTTGCCATCAAACCAATAACCAACTAATTTTTGATTAAATTGTGTTTGCCCATTATGATTAAAGTTAAAGTAACTAATTGAATCCTTAATTTTTGGATGATTATCATTTTCATCCAAATAAATATCTTTATCATCATAAAGTTTTAAACTGTTTTGTTGGCTAACTTCATCGCATGAGTTCATTAAGTGACATTCATAGGATAAAGCATGTTGTATCTGTTTGTGATCATCTTTATAAACCCAAAAAGCTTTCAAATAGGGGCCCAAATATAACGTTACTTCTTTATTCTCAATATAGCCTTTATAAGCATAGGTAGCACTATAGGTAGTTCTATAGATAGTACTAAATACAGGAAAAGAAAGGATTAAAAGTAAAGCAAGTAGTATATTTTTCATTGTTATTATTTAAATTATTTGAAGTTTTTTCAATATGATGTTACAACCATATTTTATATGGATTAAAAGATATTAATAGTTTAACTTTAATATATTAGCGAAAATTTCAGCTTAAGTAAATTCGATTATTTTTTATA
Organism: Gilliamella sp. BG2; assembly: GCF_046635645.1. Lineage (NCBI taxonomy): Bacteria > Pseudomonadati > Pseudomonadota > Gammaproteobacteria > Orbales > Orbaceae > Gilliamella > Gilliamella sp. BG2. Next base: position 10,548 of record NZ_JBIDFF010000037.1, on the reverse strand, counting down.
ATACTGAAGAATTTATATTCTGTATTATGCTTGGAGTTTGATTACTACATTTTATATGTTAGGTATTTGTATGATAAAGAAATGATAAAAATAAAAATTAGCTTAACAAAACTTTACAAAAAAATAGGTGAAAAATGAAGTTTTTATTCTAAAATAGGGTAGCGTAGTTATATACTACTTTATGCTAAAATTACTAAAAACAACATTAACTGTTTATTTTATAACAATAAATTTAAGAAAATAAGTATGAGGAATAATAAAGTTATGATAAAATATGGACTTAATCGGGCATCGGGCATTTTGTTAATCGTTTTATTTTACCTTTAATATTACGGCAAAACGTTTTATTTTTACTGTTATCTTTTTGTTTTAAACACTTCCATTGCAAATCTCACTTTGTTGTCAAAATAACGACACTCACAGCTCACTCAAAACTGAAACTTACTCAAATAATGGGTTTAATCTTATTATCACAATGGATACACGTTGGCTCAGCTAATGCAATACTAACAGCAACTTCGAGTCAGATTATTACAGGAAATGCACCGCAAGTGGTGGCGTTATCGAGTGCAAATAAACATGGTTTTACTGTCAACGGTGTTTTTTACAGTGAGGCGAGTGGCACTATAAAATCTAGTGAAGTGAAAGAATTTGATGGTAATTTAACGCTTAACGATTTTAAAGTGGCGATTTATACTTCAACAAACTTAGATAAAGTTGAAAATTACAGCGATATAGATAGTGATAGTGCCGATCCACAGGAGCCGTTTAAAGTTGAATCGACTAATTATTGGTGGTATGACAATAATGGTGTAAGAATAATAGGTAATGATAAGAAAAAAATGATAGGTTGTGGCAGTGGCTTTTTGATGCCGAGCGTGATAAATCACGCTTAAATTAAGTGATAATTAACTATTTTGTATTTTTCATCATATGAAAATAAATTACAAATATTAAGCTTTAATTTGTAAAATGTATTTTTGTAAACTTTCTAACTCGGATTTTGTGTCGTATGCGTAGATCCGAATTTCATCATAATGTTCAGTTCCATTAATTTCTAGTTCGTGAGAATTTTCATTTGTTACTACTGTTTTCTTTAGCTCACCAGCTAAATAATATTCAATATGATATTTAACGGTTTCTGGTTTATCAATATTACCTTCATTATATGCAATGAGATTATCTTGTTGTATTTCTTTGTTTCGATGTAACCATGTTAATACTATTGTTTCTTGTTCTTTTAGTGTTATTGTCTCTGTAATAACACCATTTACCTGTAAATTAGCTGGAGGATATGGGCGTGCGGCTCTTGCGTCAAATTTTAGTGCTCGAATGGGGGCCTTATTTGCACTGAGTGTTCCAGCATTAGTTTGTGTTAACTGTTGAACATAAACAACTTCACCTTTTAAATATTCAATACCGTCCGTTTCAAATAGGCTATCAAAAAACCAGATAAACGAATCTTTACTGTGTGTTTGTGGTAATGTGTCTGCACATCCCCTTGCTATTGTTAAGGTCCCATTTAACTCATCAAATGCATCAATTCGAACAATTTCATTACCAATAATAGCTGCACTACCAATTGAAACATCTGTCATATTTTTGTTAAAAATCACGTTTAATTGTGTATCTATTTTACTTAACTGACGTTTACTGATTAATACCGCACTTGGCGTAAAGTCGCCTGTTCCTCTTATTGTAAAATCAGCACCTTCAGTTGTAGTTTGTAATAAATAGTTAATTGACTGTGAATTTGGCTGAGCAGAAACTAGAAACATATAGCCTGATTCGTTATTAACATCATAATTTGATAACTGGCTCATTGCAAAATAGGGAGATTCAAATAACATATAATTTTTAACTGGTCTTGGTGTTGTATCTTGAACTATCCCTGTCCCAGATTGATTACCACTATTATAAACGGTGTCTGCCAACCCAAAAACATCCTGAATTGCGGTAATTTCAATCATTCCATCTTCGTGCTCGTTAATAGAGCCCACCCGCATGACCATATCTTCGATATCTCGGTCTGGTAGTGATACCCGAAAACAATCAGCAGGAGTTAATATTTCACCGCGTCGATCAAACTGAATCGTTAGACGAATTAAACCCGCAATTCCAGATTCCAGTTCTCGCTGTGCAACACGTGCAGCCAGCTAAAATGTTGGTAGTGCTTTATATTCAATAGAGCTACTGATTAAACCAACGGCTTGAATTGCACCTAAATTTTGTGCCCGAACTTCACTATCCTCGTTCGTTACTGGATTATGCCATTTTACAGCAATTTCATTTGGTACATTATCGGAAGCGCTACTATCATCGTCCTGTACCACTAAAATACCGTTATCATAATTAAACAATGGTAAATCTTCTGTTTTGTAATTATCACGAATCAGTTTTAGTTTAATTTTTCCTGTTGTTAAATCAGCATATTGTACTGCGCCTATATGATCTAACACCTGCTGTACAAATGTATCTAACCCATCTTGTCGATTGTAACGAAAGCATAAACCGAATTTTTCATTATATAGAATATCAGCAGCAGTTTTAAATGAATCTAAATCAATATCCTCATATAGTTGCAATCCTCGTCCCCAATCATTGTTGGTTGCACACTCTATCAAAATATGCGCAGGATTCATTGCGTGAATAGTTCTTAAATTGCTATTTATTCCATTATCTTTTTCATGAATTGTTGATGTATCATCATATAACATGATGATACATTTTTCTGGGTACCATACTTCGTTATTTGACCAACCTTGTGTTGTACGTCTGACTCTATATTTCCACGGTTTTGGACTTGCTGAATAAGCACTAATTAAACCATCAAAGAACGTCGTAACCATGCCCCGAAAACCAGGCACAACGCCGCCCAGTAAATTTTTTACACGACTAGTTGGCTCCTGATCTGCATCACCCATTGCGATTTCAAATATGCCTTTAATTCCACCTTCACCACCAACATTAGTACCACCAAACAAATTCGGCTTATCAATATAAATTGATTTGCTAACAGTAACTTCATTTGCTTTACCTGCAAACACAGTTTTATCATCAGCGGTAATAGCAACTAACTCATTAATTGGACCACGCCCAAGCCCCGACTGAATACTGAAAAAGTATTTATAACCAATTGTTGTTTTCTTCTTTTTACTGCCCATACTTACCCCTTATGCACACTAGCTTGCTTTGCGAGTTCAACAATACGAATAGCTAATGCATCACCCGTACTTAAAATCGTTGTGCTATCAATCCCACCATTTTGAATAAAATCGTTAAAACTCAGTCCATAGTGTTTAAACCAGGCTCTTAATCCCCACGCACAGCCTCCACCTTGACGAATATCTGCCATAGTTATCCATATACTATTTTCTAATTGCTTCATAACGATAATTTCCATAAGCCAGTACAAACCAATCCGCAGTCCAACAGTCACCAAAAAACACACACTGTGGCGTTCCTTCTGTTGGCTGTGGATAATCAAAGTCATCAAACGTTGCTGCATTAACCTTATTATTATGTTTTTTGGCTAATGCTTGATTTAGAAAATAGGATGCAACCAGTACAACAACAAAACGCGCAATCGCCCACCACATAATTAACCTCCTAGAATAGTTTAGTAATGCTATACGGTGATTTGCCAGGCAGGTGTGGGCAACCACCATAATTCAAATGGTTATTAAATTTATTTTCACATGTATCAATCGTATTATCACAACCAGGATATACATTAATTATCAAACCTACACTTAAGCCATAAGTCCCACCGTACAGACTTAAATTATTGTTATTATGCATGCGAATACCTCGCCTTTCTGTTAGACCTTCAAACTCATATTCAATATAGCCACCGCTAAAGTAACCATTATTAATACTCTGTGGTACATTGAATGTAATTGATTTACCATCTAATGCAATTATCTCTAACCCTGAAATGACATAATGACGAGCTTTAACTTTACATCTACTATCATAAAGTGCATGGGGGCACTTTCTACCCCAGGTCAGCCTCAATCCCTGACGGCCAAATGTATTGACAATATTAGTTGTGATAATTTTGGCTTCACCAATTTTTTCACGTTTGACTTCAGTGATATTACCTACCCATGCCACCCGTAACTCTTGTTGATTATCATGATAATGCATGCGATAAATTCTAATTTTTACCGATGTACTAGGTGGCACACCTCGGTAAAAAGAAACAACTTTATTCGTAACGGGTAAGGTAATTTCAACATTATTACTGCTTGCTGATAATCCGTTATCACTAATTGCAATCGCTTCCCACAGTGCATTATTAATCATTATCGAGCGATCGGCATTTGTATAGCGGTAATACAAATTCTGCCTTTTAAACTCATACAGTGTTAATGGTTGTCCATTTGCAACAGAATACTCAAACTCACTCCAACTCATATCTTACCTCCCTAAATGTAACGTTTACTCTCGCCGTGCCGTCAGCATCAGTTAAATGCTCCCATACGACTTTGTCATCATTTAAACGGCATAGACGCATTATGGATATTTTGATTACTTCCTGGCGCATAAATGCAACTTTTTTATTGAGCAATAACCGAAGTCCACCTTTGTTATTGCTTTTTACGTTGACAATTTCACGATATAAAATGCGGTTACCACTCAATAAAATTCTTAAGAACTGTCCACCGAAATCAGTTTCAGTCATATTATTTTGTTCAATATCTAAAATTTCACTGGTTGCATCATCAACTAGTTTGCAATCATTACTAAACGAGGGGACAAAAATTGGTTTTTGGCGACCACGGAGGGCATAAAACAATGCACGCAGTTCAAGTTGTTTATTACGGCCATTAATTAAAAATTCATGAGATTGAGTAATAAAAACACGACTCGCGCTATCTGAGTAGTACACGATACCCGTTTGATTGTCGATTTCACGTCTCATTGATTCATATGAAACATGTACATCATCTGACCAATCTGGTTCTTGCTCCAGCACATAAAAATTATTGTATATAGGTAGCTCAACATTAACGTTAATGTCATTTTTTTCAACAATTAAAAATCGTAACTCTGCGGTTGCTAATTCATCTGTTCGCCTGATAATTTTAGGTGGTTCAGTTAATTTTGCCGATTTAATAGGAAATACTTTTGCACCTTTTAAAACAGCTGTATATATCGGTTCAGATAGTGTAATACTTGAACTTTTAATTGATTCAATATTACCAACAATTGTATTACTACCATCGATAACTGTTAAATTACCTCCTATATGATAATCTCGACCGATGGTTGATAAATAAATTGTCTTATCACCTGGTTTGATTTCTCTATCTAGTAGTGCTATATCACTATAAATTGGCAATGAAAATGAGCTTAAATAGTTCTGAAATAGTATATTTTCAATTTGTCGACGTTCGTGTTTATGGATAAGCGTTTGAAACTCAAATGTCCGACGAGGTGTTAATCGCATTGCTACCCGTTGTTCTGCCCCTGTTTGTGATTGATGTACATTGGTTTTCCATTCTAATGTTTCTGTAATACCATGCGACCAATTTGGAGAGAGAGGAAGCGGTAGCGAACGATTACCGCTAACAACTAATGTAACGGTTTCAGCGTTTAAAAAATGAAACGAAATTGTACAGTTAATACTATCTGTGCCGTGGCTATCAATATCAATTGATAATATTTTTAGGCTTAATCGGCTAAATAAAAGTGGTAACGTCACATTACTGACAGTGACCCCTTGTTTATCACTATAGGTAATATCAGTCAGAATTTTACTGCTGAAATAACCGTTGAAAATTGATACTTCTATAGTGCGTTGATTACTCACATAGCCAACATCAATAGTGGATGGATTAATATAGAGCTTGTTATAAATAATATTTAAAAATGATTGTGTAATGTAGCCTTTTCGCACATTGAATAACTGCAACGGTATTCCGCGTGTAACTGGCCCCGTTTTGTCTTCAACGACAGATGATAGACGAGCCATACCTTGATATTGTTGCAAATCAAAGCTACGTTGACCACGTAGCTTTTTCAAATCATTAATAACGTATCCTGTATGTTTGTTACTCATTACTCAATTACTCTATAAAAGTAGCCAAGGTCATAACTATTATCTTCATCCTGAACGTTGGATGTGACAGTTTGAAACATTGTTGCCGCACAGCAATAATATTTTTCACCATTAATTTCACGAATAGTACCAGGAACAACACTATCAATTCTGGCAACATAAAAATCAGGAACTACACCGATGCGTTGATATTGTTTGCTAGCCAAATGCAGATAAATCGATTGTGGCACCAACGTTATCAAATTATTAAACTGAGATAAACTTACCTCAACAAGTAACATATCCGGATGGGGTTTATAATCGCGTTCAATAGTCGCATCACCAATGCCCATTGCGCCCATGCCTTCATAACCTGACTCATTTGCTCCAAAAAAATAGTCTTTTTTGTTAACTCTAACAACGCTAGCAAATGAACGATATTCTCGGCTTCCGATATACAAGTACATATCACTGGTGAAGGGATATGATGCGTAACTTGTATCATTTGTGTTTGTTGAATGTGTTCCGTACGCATAATGACCATCATTGTAAATTCCATCTTTTTTTAGCGTTCCGAATCCAAAATGTCGAAAACGGCGAGAATCAACACGTACAACAACATGAATATATTGTGTTGTTGCTAAAAATGTATATGACGCAAATGGCTCATGATGAAAATTGGTACCAGCCCCCCAATAATAACGATAGAAATTTGCTTTACCGTTAACAGAGCTTGAACCATCTTGGTTATCCCAGGATAAATTTGCGTTAAACTGATTGTTGATAACAATGTACAACGTGGGGAGTGAATTTGATGATCCAACTCTTAGGCTCCAAAAGCAATTTTCATTATGTAAATAGAGTTCTTTTGCTTTAGTATCAATTTTATCAACAACCCACCCATCAACTGATTGTGCAAACGTTGCTAGTTTTGATAATAAATCTACGACTGATGAGGCGTTACCCGTTTGATATGCCATGTTTAGCTCCAATTTCTATACTTTTTCAATTGCAAAAAAATCAATATTCGTTACACGAAAACCATTTTGAAAAATAATAAATTCGCGACCATCATCGGTGCTAATCGTATCCTCTGCCGCTCGGCTTAATCCTGGTACCCAGTAAACACCATCTAATGCCCCCCAAAATTGAGTTGCACCTTTTGTCACGTCAACAATGGAAACAGGATAAAGTGGTGAGTAGCTATCAGGTGATGCAGTTAACACATTGATTTTTTTATTGCCATAATAATAAAATTTTTCAATACCTCTTGGATAAACTAACTTTGTTTGGCTACCTTTTGAACCATAAAACTGTTGCCATGATTGCGCTGGGGTAAATACGTAAAAATGATTGATACGCGGGTCGATAATTGACGCAAAATAATCTGTTGTAATGGAATATCGTTGTAGTTCATTATTACAGCTACCTGCAATCACTAGTGGATAAGGGTACTCATTTGGCAATGCGTTTGGTAGCATAAATCCGCAATAACAACTTGAATAAACAGTTGTCATTTTTGTTACTACAATAAATCGACGATTATTAGCAAAAAACCAGTAATGTAATGGATTATTATCAGCAAATAGTCCAACTTGTGTGCGATTTAACATACCACTAAATATGTCATTGGGTTGATTGATTAATTCAACATTAAAGTAGGTTCCACCGCAGAAATAAAGATTATAAGTATCATTTGAAATGCGATTATCTGTTTTACACGCAACATAAATATTATTGCCAGCAGTCGCTCCTGGCGCACTCCATGCATATGATTTTCGTTTTGCTATAGTTGCTGTAGCCGCAGTTTCGCCGCTGTAAATTTCTGTCCAGTTATCACCTGTTTTAACTAATTCACTATCAGTTGTTAAAAATAGATTTAATTTATCCAGTAAATCGATTTCGTTATCTGCAATTCCACTTTGATAAGCCATAGATTAAATCCCCAAATCTTGTTTAATTGTTTGTTTATTTGCTCGAATAAATGTTTTAAATGCTCTGCCACCCGTTACGCTATTGATGCCACGACTGACCATATCACCAGCATCAATGACTAATTCCTGCTGAATAACGGGACTTAATACAGTTGGTGAGCTTTTGCGTTGTTGGTTATCATCAAGTAATGGCGCTTTTGGAATATTGACATTGCTAACTAGCCCGCCTGTTGCATAATGATGTAATCGTCCCGTATTGATAGCGTGAAGATAGTCGAGACCGTATTTTTTCACAGATTCAGCTTTCACAACAAATTCACCGTTTGATAAGCGAGCAGGGATTGAATCTGATGTACTTGTACCTGGTCCACTGATATAACCACCAGTCGCTGCCACAACAGATGCTGCACCAGCTAACCCCGACATAGCAGAGCTACCCGCACTAGCCGATGTAATTGCTGTGTATAAGGTCGCTGCACCACTTGAAAATGCGGCTGCCATTGCGCCTGTTAATCCCGCGGTTCCCGTTGTCATTGCGGTAGTTAATGAAGTGCCAAGTTCAACCGAGCCAACACTTGTCGCAGTGGTGATTGCTGTACCCATCAGTTCTGCTGAAGCGATAGCACTGGCATTTTCAACTGCTGTATCGGTTATTGAGTTAAAAAGTGATTTACCCAAATTACTGAGTTGATTCATGGCAATATCAGCAAGACCTTTACTTGCTACCTGAGCCATTGCTGATACGATACTTTGTGCAAGGTTTAATAATGCATCTTTTAATTCAAATGTACCTTTTGCTAAAGAATCAAGACTACCTTGGATACCGCTTTGTAACCCGTTTTTAAATGCATTGGTTAATGCATCGGTAGTTTTATTTAGTTCTGCAATTTGTAGCTGAAGTGTAGCAAGTGCTTTTTGTGCATTTTCTCCAACTTGACCAGGAAGCGCTGTCATAGCTTGCAAAGTAGGTAAATATTTGGCAAGTTCTTGCGCTGTTTGCTTGTGCAAATCAACTAACTGGCTTTGTGCTTCAATTTGTGTAATTAAACCAGCAGTTACTTGTGCTTGTATACTTTGTTCTTTAATTGACTGTTGTGATTGTGCTTGCTGAACTTTTGCTAAAATTTCGGAAATATTTGCTTCAGCTTTTTTTAGTGGTAACAACTGGTCAATTAAGTCAATACCCTCAATATTTTTATTAGCTTTAAGTTGTGCAATAACCGCTTGATACCATCTATCAATTTCTGCCGTTTTAAGGCGGGCAGGATCAAACAATAGCGAATTGAGTTGATTTTGTAATTCGTCATTAAGTTTTTTATTTTCGTGTGCTGTAATTGCATTATTTGCCGCATTAGCTCGATTACGTTGCTCTACCGTTAATTTTTGAGAATCAATCAACGCTTGACGAGTTGCGTATGTTTTTTGTGTCTGCTTATCAGCTTGTGATTCTAGCGATTTTATAAATTGTTCTGTTTCACGTGCCGCAGATTTTGCAGCTCGGGCTGATTCTTGTATTGCTTTTTTCTTTGCTTCGTGCGCATCTATCAATTTTGCATTAGCGATAATCTCTTTTTTGAGCTCTGGGCTAGCATTTTTATACTGACCTTTTTCAATTTCATAAAGTGCTTTAGCTAGGGCAGTACTTTTTTCTTGTAACGCAACTTTATTTTTTAATTGTTCGTTATACTGCCTGAGCGATTTATCCGTTATTTCTTTTACATCTTTATCATATTGACCACCAGAAAATGATTTACCGTCTTTTGATTTAACCCCTTGTGCTTGTAAATCTTTACGACCCTTTTCATTAGCCCACAGCGCTTCATATTTTTTACGTAATTCATCAACCGCTTTAGCTTGTTTTTCGGCATCACTGGCATTTTGTTTATGCAGCTCATCAAGCTCTTTTTGGGCATTGATTGCTTTTTCATTAATGACATCGGTGTCATGCTTTTCTTGTACTTCTTTTTGCTGTTTATCTCGTTGAGCCTGTTTTTCTTGTAATGCTTTATCATCATTTTTATTGTATGGAATATATCCTGCCCCAGGAACAATATAAAAACCTCTATTTTTGGCTTTCTCCATTCTTTCAATATCTTCTTCTAGGCTTGATAATCCTAAATCAAACTTAAGCTCTTTCTTTAACTCATTACCTAGAACACTAACCCCATTTTTGAAGCGTCGCCAGGCATCTTCTAACCAATTAAGCTGTTCTTGCATCTTGTTAGCGCTGACTTCCATCTCTTTGGCATATCTCTCGGTAGCAACGGCAATAGCTTGTTCTGTGTCACCTTGTGCTTCTAACGCTGCAATACGCTGATAAGTAGCCAGATCTAAAAAGTGATATTGTTTATTACTTTCAACAGCCCAGCTTGTGACCGAATTTTCAATACCTTTAAATGATTGAACAGCGTCTTGGGCACTTTTTCCTGTCACTTGTGCCATATACGCTGATGCAGTAGCAATATTTTCAATGGATTTTGCTGATAACCGCCCCTCTGATGTCAGTTCTGCAATAACACCACGTGTTTCACTGTAGTTATGATTAATTTTACCGATACGTTGAGACAT
>NZ_JBIDFF010000036.1:11090-12316 GCF_046635645.1 Gilliamella sp. BG2 | reverse complement strand
GCGCCTGAAATAGGAGGACTAGCTCTTCTGACCGCATTGGTTAAATCACTTACCGCAGGCATCCGATAACCCAAACTATTACACCATGCTGTTTGAGCTGAAACGGTACCATATTCATCACCCCGATGGACGAACCACTGCTTTAACTTAAAACCATACCGAACCTCATTACCACTACTATCCCTTCCCACCAACTCGAAGGTCTGTGGCAAAACTGGACGTGTAAGTGAACCAGGATTACTTGAGCTTATCTGACTACTACTTGCCTTAGGACCATTTAACGTTACCCGTGTGTTTGAACCAACCCTACTCACCGTTGCTCCCAAACTACCTCTTGTGTTAACTGTCCAACTCAACTGACTTGCATCTACCCCAGCAATAAGCAAATCAAAATACAATCCATCTGCTCCTGTAGTAGGAAAGTTTCTGTCGTAAGATGATGGGTTTGTTGACTGAACTAAAAAGCCCTTAGCTGGATTCCATATGTTAGCTGGGCCGGCATAGCGGCCTGTGCCATAATAAAGATTTGGCCTGACCGCACAAATAACGGGCGGTGATGGCAAAGTGATATAATACTCCGCTGTTCCTCCACTAAAAGTACTACTTCTTGGCTCACCATACTGCGTAGCTAAATTCCCTCCAGTACTACTTAAAGTTACCTTATAAGGTGCATTACATAGACTTAATGTATCACTACGATTAACCGTGCTACCGTTTTTATCCTTTATTGCTAACGATATACTCCCTGTTGCAGTAACACCATTTGTACCCTGACCATCTCCATCATCGTCTCTCCATTTACCTTGTGCCACTAAGTCATTTATATTTATTGAGTCGCTTAATGGCGGGACTATCATTTCAATATCAGCCAAGGTATCCCCTACATTAGGTAACTTGATTGGCGCTGTTGGTGATGAAGAATTATTTTGCGATGTGAATGTTCGACCATCTGATAACTTAATACCTAATAAGTCCTCTGTTTTAGTCACTTTAGTAACACCACCATCAAAAGTTAAATAAGGCGCAGTACCATGAATGCGCTCAGAAGTCGTGGCCGATAATGCCTGCGATTCTAAAGAGTACGGCAATAACAACAACGGCACTAATGCCAATGGGATTTTTGAAAATAATTTTGTGGATAATTTCGATGATATAAATAAGTTTCGGGTAAAAACTCGTCGAATAGGGTTATTTGATAAATTTAAGACATAGGTTTGCCTGTGCGC
>NZ_JBIDFF010000036.1:0-10999 GCF_046635645.1 Gilliamella sp. BG2 | reverse complement strand
TTTGCTCTTTGTGCTTTGTGCTTTGTGCTTTGTGCTTTGTGCTTTGTGCTTTGTGCTTTGTGCTTTGTGCTTTGTGCTTTGTGCTTTGTGCCAAAAATGATACTGCATTACGTTCCTCGTGTCAAGTAATATTTTGTTTTATTTCGATTTTTTATAATTATTCGCTTATTTTCCTATAGCAATAAGAGTATAGCCGTTTAAAAAATAGTTGGCTAGTTTTTTGGCGGACTTTTTTGTAAAGAAATGTAAATAAATTTAAAGAAACATAAAGATAGAAATGATTCAGTTATAAAAGTAGGTGAATTTTTTAATTAAAATATGATGTCAGATTTCAGGCATTTTAACCTTTGGTGGAATGATTATTATTGCTGATAACATCTAAAACACAAACACGCCCAACAACTCAGTTTGGCGTGCTAGCTTTACTTCGTTATTGGTATATTTTGATGCTGTGATAAGGCAGGCATATTAGCATTGTGGTGCTATAAGTGTGTTTTGCTCTAAAAAAGTTCAGGTAGACTATTGATTTTATTGAAGTTTTTATTTGCATTTTTAAATAAAATCAACCGTTTATAGGATAGTTTTTTATTACATTGAATTTGGCTTTTTAATAAAAGCGCTTTTGTTATTTAATAACAGTGGTTTAATAACCGTGTTTAATAATAAAAGCTCTAGGCTAAAAGTCATTGCTTGTTCAGCGTCCCAACTAACTCACAGGCTGCATGCTTGGTTATATTACCTCTATTTACACCATAAACGCCCATACCCTATTCATAAGGTGTGGCGCAAATAACAGGAAATTGGAACATATCCTGACCATCAGCAATAAGACCAGCAATAAAATCTTTACCCATACCCATAAAATCCATAACCATGCCTTCAGCCGTAACCGCATAGAAGTCACTCGTCCATAAATATTGCAAGGCGGAAGGTTTTTCGCCGTAATCGCCCACACGACCCCATTCAGTAAAAAATCCAGCACCAATTCGTCGTTGATAAAAATTACCTGCTGAAGAAGGTTTAGCACCATCTGCATCGCATGGAAACGGCATCATCGGCCACGAAATACCGCATTTCGCATTGGTTAAATCGCTTATCCGTGACATTTTATAACCCAAACTATCACACCATGTTGATTGTTTTACAAAACCAAACATATGATAATAGTCCAAACCACGACTAACGAACCACTGCTTTAACACAAATCCATACTTCACCTCATTACCAAGGCTATCTGTTCCCACCAACTCAAATGTCTGTGGTAAAGATGGGACTTTCAGTCGGCTAGGAGAATCTGAATCTAGCTGACTAGGACTTGCACTAGGACCATTTAATGTTACCCGCGTAACATAATAATCTTCCTGATATCTCTCAGGAATCCAAATATCACTGTCACTTAATTGGATTGGTCTCCTCCAACTTACCGTCGCTTTTATATCCCCTTTCGTCTCAACATGCCAAGTCAACTGACTTGCATCTCCACCTTCAATACCTAAATCAAAATATAAACCATCTAAGCCCGTAGTTGGAAAATTAAGTCCATAATCGGATGAATTAGTTGCCTGAACAAGAAAACCTTCTTTAGAATCCCATATGTTAGGTGGACCTGCGAAGTCCATCCCCCAACCATCAGTAATACTACCATATCTTAGATTTGGTCTTACGTATCGCACAAAGTAACAACTGCCAGATGAATTCGGTTTGATGTAATATAGCACTGTACTATCATCAAAAGCACTTCTATTTGGCACTCCATACTGAGTTGTTAAACTACCTTCTGTGCTACTTAATATTATTTTATAAGGCGCTTTACAAATATCTAGTGTATCGCTACGATTAACAGCATTACCATCTTTGTCAGCAAAATAAACCGACAAACTTCCCGTTGCCGTAACTTTGTCATCACCATCGCCATCATCATCTCCCCAATTACCTCGAGTAATTAAATCATTTAAACTAATTGAATTTGTCCCCTGTGGCACCGCCATGTGTATATCATTAAAAGCACTTCCATTAATTAAGGTTATCGGATTTGTCGGACTCGATAAATTAGTTGATGGTCTGATGGTACTACCATCAGGCAACTCAATAGCTAATAACGTGTCAGTCGTTGTTGCTTTTATTCGTCCTCCTTCAAACGTAAAGTACGGCGCACTACCATGAATGACCTTAGATGTACTTACCATTAATGCCTGTAAGCTAAATGAATATGGTAATAGCGACATCAATAGCAAAGACAACGGAATTGGAAATTTGAGGATAAATTTTAATCGTGAAACAAATACAAATGAATCGACAGATTTATTTGATAAAATAAAAAATTTTAAGAATTTTTTAAGATTTAAATGGTTAAAAAGATTTAAGACATAAGCCTTCCAGTGCTGAAGTCTAAAATAATACTGCATTACGATCCATCCATTAAATAATTCTTTATATTTATACTTATTTATTCATTAAATAAGCTTATCTTCCATAATAGATAGAATTATAACTATTAAAAAAAAACTAGCTAGTTTTTTAGCAATTTTTTTGTAAAGAAATGTAGAGATGAGCAGAATGATTAATATTGCTGATAACATCTAAAACACAAACACGCCCAACAGCCCAGTTTGACGTGCTAGCTTTACTTTGTTATCGGTATATTTTGGCGCTCTGATAAGGCAGGCTTATTAACATTGAGGTGCCAAAAGCGTGTTTCTTACTCTAAAATCGCTCAGGTAGGATGTTGATTTTATTTAATTTTTTGTTTTATTGAAATTAATTCGCTATAAAGTATCTTTGGAAATTTTATATTTTGTTTAAAGCCTATTTGAATGCATTTAAATATTACATGCTAGCTTTAATTTGTTCATAATAAAAAATTCTTACTTGAGATGCTGATTTTCTTAGTTGTCAGCACATTTTGATATTGGAATGTACCAACAACTAGGCAATGTTCTGCTTTATAGACTCTATTTAGCGTAGAATTAATGTTTGACCTATTTACCAATACAAAACGAACTGAATATACGGCCTAATAAATCATCAGAAGTAAATTCTCCTGTGATTTCGCTTAAGGATTCTTGCGCTAATCTTAGCTCTTCCGCAAGCAATTCACCAGCATGGAAGGTGACTAGTTGGTGTTTACCATTATTTAAGTGCTCGGCTGCCTTTTCAAGTGCTTGAAGGTGGCGGCGTCGGGCTAAGAATCCACCTTCAGTGCTGCTAGTAAAGCCCATGGCCTGTTTTAGGTGTTCGCGCAATAAGGTAACGCCTTCGCCTGTTCGTGCCGAAAGTTGAATGAGTGAGTAGCCGTTTACTTCGCTATATCCTAGCTTTTCGCCTGTTAAATCGGCTTTATTACGAATTACGGTTACTGGCATATTTTTAGGTAAGCGTTCAATAAATTCAGGCCATAGCTTTTCTGGGTTGGTTTCTGTTGTGGTTGTGCTGTCAACCATAAATAATACACGATCAGCTTGCTCAATTTCTTGCCAAGCACGTTCTATACCAATTCGTTCCACTTCGTCACTAGCTTCTCGTAAACCTGCGGTATCAATAATGTGTAGTGGCATGCCATCAATATGGATATGTTCACGCAGTACATCACGCGTGGTGCCTGCGATATCGGTCACAATGGCAGCTTCACGCCCAGCTAACGCATTAAGTAAGCTTGATTTTCCTGCATTAGGACGCCCTGCTATGACTACTTTCATGCCTTCTCGTAACAGTGTTCCTTGTTTAGCTTCTTGGCGAACTTCGCTTAAACGAGTTATGACTTGGTTAAGCTGTGCTTCTATTTTGCCGTCAGATAAAAAGTCAATTTCTTCTTCAGGAAAGTCGATTGCTGCCTCGGTAAATATGCGTAAATGAATTAAGGATTCAACCAAGGCATTCACTTTTTTAGAAAATACTCCTTGCAAAGATGATATTGCCGATTTTGCCGCTTGTTCTGAGCTAGCATCAATCAAATCAGCAATAGCTTCGGCTTGAGCCAGATCTAGCTTGTCATTTAAAAATGCACGCTCTGAAAACTCTCCCGGCTTTGCAATGCGGATGTTAGGAAGTTCTAATATACGCTTTAAAAGTAGATCCAAAATAACTGGACCACCGTGCCCTTGTAATTCAAGTACATCTTCGCCTGTAAAAGAGTGTGGATTTGGGAAAAACAGCGCAATACCTTCATCTAAAATTGAACCATCAGTAGCTAAAAAAGGAAGATAATGCGCATACCTTGGTTTGGGTATTTGCCCTAATACTGCCTGAGCCACGGCTTGGGCTTGGGGTCCAGAAATGCGCAATATACCTACGCCACCACGACCTGGTGGTGTTGCTTGTGCAACAATTGTGTCTGATTTCATATTTATCTGTAACTGATTTAAATTTTAATAGTTAATGATATCATGGACGCACGGCAAAAACAGTAGTTACCCGTGCTTTTGCCGTGATGCGCCAATAATTCTAGTTAGATGGTTGACTGGGTAATTGGTTTTCAGGGGGGGTACTATCGCTTGGATGGTCGAATAACCAAGAATTTGCTAGTGCTAGGGGTTCTCTTATTAATGCGATATATTTATCTCTTTTAGTCAAATCTAATGGCGCGGCTAAGCCTGATACTTCGTTAATTCCTGAACGTTTAGCAAGCATTAGCGATCTCAATAAATGAAAATCATTGGTTACCACAACCGTTTTGCCTAAAGGTAATATACGATTTGCATAAATAAATTGTTGGGCTGTTCGGGTTGATTTGTCTTCCTGATAAATTCGATTAGCATCGATCCCTTTTTCAATTAAATATTGAGCCATTACACTAGCTTCAGTTGCAGATTCGTTTTTGCCCTGTCCGCCACAAACAACAACTTTGGTTTGTGGGTTATTTTGTAAATAATTTATGGCAATATTTAAACGCTCGGCTAAGGTTGAAGAAGCTATGGCTGGTGTGTTAATCACTTGGGCTCCCAATACGACCAAGGTATCGGCATTTTTTATTGGTTTTTGCAACGAAGATATATAAATCGCAATGTTAGCAATAATGAAATAGGCTAATATTAAGGCTATACCATACTTTATTGATTTTGTTATCATCCATTTTTTCCTTTATTTTTTATAACAATTTTCAAAATGATCGTTAATTAATCCCATGGACTGCATAAAAGCATAACAGATGGTAGAACCAACAAATGTAAAACCTTTGTTTTTTAGCGCTTTTGACATTTTTTCTGATATATCAGTACTTACGGGAACTTCGCTTTTATCATTAAAATGGTTAATAATTGGTTTATTATCAACAAACGACCAGATAAATGGCGAGAAATCTTCACCATTTTTTTGCATGTTTAAATAAGCATGAGCATTTTTTACAATGCTATTTAGCTTTAAACAATTACGAATTAGTCCTTTATTTTTTAAAAGATGTTCAATATCTTCAGGCGTTAGCTGAATAATTTTGTGTGGGTCAAAATTAAAAAAGCAACGTCGATATTCATCTCGTTTTTTTAGAACAGTGATCCACGATAATCCCGCTTGTTGCCCTTCAAGGCAAATTTTTTCAAATAGTTTAAGGCTATCATATTGGGGGTTGCCCCATTCGTTATCGTGGTAATGAATGTATATTGGGTCATCCAAAACCCAACTACAGCGTACTTTGTTGCTATTTGTCATCAAATTTTATCCAATTTATCCATTATTGATTATGCTTTATCGTGATTTATATTTTTTAAGCTTCGATTAATTGAATTATAAATCAAATAAGTAGTTTTGTTACATACATTAAATTTTTTTATGATGAAAAAAAAGCCTTTTTTTTGTGGCAGAATGAATCTCACGTTTTTAACTTAAATCAATAAAAGATAGATTTTTTATTTTTTAACTTAATTTAATAATAAGGTTTTTCCATGAGTCAGTCTGTAATCAACGCGGAATGGCAGCCTAGTGCTCGACCATTAAATCGACAGGATTTTAAAACGTTAGTTTTGTCCTCTTTGGGTGGTACATTAGAATTTTATGATTTTGTTATTTATGCGCTTTACATCGATACCATTGTAAAACCACTATTTTTACCGCATTTTTTATCGCCATTAACGTTAGATTTATTTGCATGGGGTATTTTTGCTGCTGGTTATTTGGTTCGTCCTGTTGGTGGCATTATTATGGCGCACTTTGGTGATAAAGTGGGACGTAAGCGAATGTTTACCTTAAGCGTGGCTATGATGGCATTACCTACATTTATCATTGGTGTTTTACCAACTTATGAAGTGATTGGTATTTTTGCACCTCTGTTATTATTAGTAATGCGTATGCTTCAAGGTGCCGCAATCGGTGGTGAAATGCCAGGAGCTTGGGTGTTCATTGCTGAGCATGTGCCAAAGCAACGTTATGGTTTAGGTATCGGTACGTTAACTTCAGGTATTACTGGCGGTATTTTACTTGGCTTTATTGTGACTATCATTATTGATCTTTGTTTTACCACCGTAAATATTTTAGATTATGCTTGGCGTATTCCGTTTATTATTGGTGGTATTTTTGGCGTTATTTCGGTTTATTTACGTCGATTTTTATCTGAAACACCTATCTTTAAAGAGTTAGCGGCACGCAAAGCAATTGAAAAGAATATTCCTGTCGTTACCGTGCTTCAAAAACATAAAACAGCTTGCCTAATTGTGGCTCTTTTGACTTGGTCGTTGTCGACGGCAATTATGGTGGGTATTTTGATTACACCGGGTCGTATTGTTGGTGGCATGTACCATTTTGCTAATCTTGATTGGCGTATTGGTGGTTGTATTGCTGCACTAACTTTGACTATCGGTTGCGTTATTTTTGGTTGGCTAGAAGATAAAATAGGTACAACCAAAACTATGCTAATTAACTGGGGCGGACTTGCTATTATGAGCATTGTATTTTATAGCTCTTTGTCGCCAGATATGTCCTTAACTAAACTTTATTCGCTTTGGGCTGTATTTGGGCTATTTATTGGTTCTGTTGCAATGACAGCAATAGTTGGTACAAGAGCTTTCCCTCCTGCGATTCGTTATTCGGGTTTGTCATTTTCGTATAATTTAGCCTATGCGCTATTTAGTGCATTTACACCAACATTAACCATTTATCTATTAAGCCCTGAACATTTATTAGGTCAATATAGTTATCTTGGTGCTGGTATTTACATCTCTTTTGTAGCGTTAATTGCGGTTGGGGTCGGTTTCTTTCCTTTAGCTAAAAATGGCTGGCAAAGTGATGCAAATCATTAATCGATAAAAGCCTAAATAATAAAAACATTAATTATAAAAATATTAGGGCGTGTTGATCTTTCGTGATTATTTTTTAGACGGCATGATGTGAGTTATAATAATTCTGCAAAAAAACAACCATAACTCGATTCATCATGCCAAGAACTGATCCTCGCCAAAATATTAGACAGTGCCCACCTCTATTCATAAAGTTTTCTACTTATTCTTTGGTTTCGTAAATACGGTTTAATTTGAAACTCCATTGACAGAACTAATCCAAGCTCATCTTTCAGGAAGCTTATTGAACTTTGATATCAAACGAGGGTTATCTGTACAGCAGGAAAGTAGTGCCTAAAACAGGGAAATGGCAATAAATAGTAACTTATCTAGAGGTATTTAGATCTAAATATAAGCCCAAATGCCTCAAAAAAGCGCGGTTAAAAATTTAGTTTGAGTGAAGCTTTACTGTACAAAGGTCTCAATAAAAATCAAAGTTGTTTATACATATGGTAATTTATCAGTACCTGATTTTCTCTGGATATTTTGTTAGCCCGCTTTATTTTAAAACCCCATTTTTTGAAAATTGGCATGGCCACTTTTGAAGCATCTACACTTAATTGTGTAAGCTTTTTCTGGTGGGCCAAGTCAAGCACATGGTCATAGAGTTTTCTAGCTATGCCACGCTTTTGAAAGTCAGGATGCACATACAGACAGTCTATGTAACCATCATCTCCAAGTTCAACAAACCCCGCAAGGCTTGAGCCAAAGATAGCCATCCAAGGCTGAGTGTTATTTAAACGTTCTAACCACTTCTGATAATCTGGTGGTGTTGAGCACCATGCTTCTTGCTGTGCTTTGCTGTAAATATCGGTATCAATAGCATGAATAGACGAATAAAACAAATCGCATATTTCAGAGGCATAGAGTGAAGAGTATGGTTTTACTTCGATTTTAGATGCAGCATTACCCAATTTGTTTCCTTTTTTCATTATGATTTGCTCTATTTGGTGTATGATCCTCGCCAAAATATTAGACAGTGCCCACCTCTATCATTTTTTCGTTTTGGTAATATTGTTGTTCATATTGTTCAAGTGATACCTAGCCATTGGCTGAATGACGGCGTATCCGATTATAATAGATTTCAATATATTCAAATAGTGCTTTATTAGCCAGTTTCCTCGTTTTGTAGTAACAGTCATGAATAATATGGGTTTTGAGTGTATGAAAAAAACTCTCAACAACCGCATTATCAAAGCAGTTGCCTCTTCGACTCATGCTTTGCCTTAGCCCATATTGTAACAATAATTGCTTGAAATCAGCACTGCAATATTGGCTTCCTTGGTCACTATGAATGAGTGCATTTTTAGGAAAGTGACGCCGAAATAAAGCTTGTTTTAATGTATTACACACTAAATGGCGGTCTATGTAGCGACTACTGTTTTTGGATATACTCGCTGAGTTTAGCTGATTTGTTTGCTCTTTTTAACCAAGCATAATAACCCGATGAACTGACACCAAGTAATGAGCATATCCTAGTAATGGGATAGCAGATTAAATGATTTTTCATATAAGCGTACTTCATCGATTTGGATTGTTAATGAAGTACACATGCGCCTTTTTTAGTAAATCATTAGCCATTTTCAGTTCTTTAATCTCTTTTTCTAACGCCATTATCCGCTGTTGCTCAGCGGTTAACTCTCGACGGCTAGTTTTATTCGGGGAAAGTTGCCTAATCCATTTATCTAGGGTTGATTTACCCACACCTAGATGGTTGGCAAGTTCGCTGATAGAAAGGTGTGCATTAGATAACGCATAATCCACTGATTGTTGTTTGAATTCGATACTAAATTTTTTGACCATGATATTTGTCATCCTATGATTTTTGTTTATATCATAGAGGTGACTTTTGTCCACTTTTTTGGCGAGGATCAAAAGGCTAAAGTACGAAGATGATCGCCTGATTGAAATTGACTATCGCTATCAACAGAAATATCATTTTAATAAGTTAGAGAGTCTTCTTCTATTTGAAGATGATTCAACTTCAACAAAACAGAGTAGGGACAGAGTAAGGGTGAGCAAAAATGAAAGATTAATTCACTACTACCCTTATCGACAACAGTTTTACTACTATTTTACGCCTGGCGATGAACCAACAACAGATTAATATAACTATAGGCAGTTAAGCTAGTCTAAATTAATAGGATAAATGATGAAAGATAAATTACAGCAATTATTAGACGAATATCAGCAAAATTATAATAAGTTTACCTATGGTCACTATTTAGATCCTGATAATATTGAAGATGCAATAAAAATGGGGTTAGTTGGCTGTTTTTACTTAGATAAAGCCTATAAACCCGAAAAACGCCAAGCTATCGGTCAAGTGTTAGCGCTTTATGATAAGCATTGGGGCGATAAACTTAAACATGGTTTTTTTAATGCCAATCCAAATAAATTATATTTTTATCAAGATTTTAGTTTAGCGCAGAAACTGGAATTGATTAACGAATATGCTTTAGATACATTAAATTTTTATTGGAGTAATGTTGATAATTTGGAGTTCACCCCTGAATATTTAATTAAAACTTTTTCAATGGCTGGATGGTATGAAAAGGTACATAAATCGATAAGCTATGTTCAATTTTATTTACCAATTAATGAGCTTAAAAGTTTTGGTGTGGACTCACTTGTGGAGTTAATAGGTCAAATCAGCGAAATTTTACAGCCTATGCATGGCTTTTTTGGATTAGGTATTCAACATAGCCATGAGTATTATGATTATCAATATTTAGAATATGAATTAGCGCATAAATACTTAGGGCTTGATATTTCAAACGATGAAGCAGATGAACATTTAAGAGACGGCTTTAAATGCATTAACTGGCTCACTATCCTTAGTGATCAGCTAGTTACCGATAAATTAGGTAGCCTTGATGAATTAAAACAACGCAATCAAGACGAAGCCATTACCTTTTACCCGTACAAGGGTGGGGTTGTTGTTCGGGCTGGCGAAGTTCCTGAACTGGGCGATGTAAGCCGTAACCCTTACCCTAAGCACTATGTCAACGTTAACGCGCTATTAAAACCAGCGCGAGCGCCTGAAATTGCCTCATTGGGTTTTGGCTCAATCAATGGGGAAATTCGCTTTAATAATCGCACATCAAAAGAGTGGCAATGCCGCTTTGATGATGTCACTGCAACCGGCTTACCGAAAACAGATGAACAAATAGAGCAAACACCCGACCAAACGGGGTTAGCTGTGCCCATTCGTATTAAAACAGGTGAACTTTGCCCCCATACTGGGCTTTATTCTGCAACCATTAACGGCAAAATTGAGTACCGTGAATTAATCAACGGAGATAAAGTGACGCCGTTTATTGATAGTGATACAAAGCAAACCTATACCGATATTACATGGACATTATTACGTCGGGATGACGGTGGCAGCGTTTATATTAAAAATTAAACAAATAGCGTTAAGCGATATCTACCTTACGTTATAAACTATCTAATGAAAGATAAGTAATAGTAATTATTAGATGAATATATGATATCTTTTTACTATGAGCCAACGTACTTGGCAAAAAAGCGAATAGAGGTTAGCAATAAAAAGAAAGCAATGTAAATAATAAAGGTAGCCGTTATTTAAAATTAATTCTAAATCAGATAACATTTGATAGTGAAAGATTTTCTTTCTACAGAATATCTTTATATATTGATTAGGGGCTGTTGATCTTTGCTGTACATAAATTACTCAACAATACATTGGCAGCCACATTAACATAAATGCCAGTGAT
>NZ_JBIDFF010000035.1:0-12352 GCF_046635645.1 Gilliamella sp. BG2 | reverse complement strand
ATCACTGGCATTTATGTTAATGTGGCTGCCAATGTATTGTTGAGTGATTTATGTACAGCAAAGATCAACAGTCCCTAGTTATCTGTAAAAGTAAAATGCAAAATTTAGAATATAGGAATTGTATTCGATGTCATTAATTAAACATTCATATTCATAATTTCTTGATAAGCAGCAACTAGTTTATTGCGTACTTGAATACCAAACTGCAATGAAACCGATGACTTTTGCATATTAACCATGACTTCATTCAATGAAATATTTGTATCTCCCATTTCAAAAGCTTTTGCTTCATTATTTGCCTGTATTTGTATTTGACTGATGTTATCTAAAGCGGTTTTTAATTCTGAAACAAAGTTTTTATCTGCAAAATGCGTTTTTGGAGATATTGACGTTGATTTATTTAAATCAGTTAGCTCAATTGGATTGAATGTATTGATTGTATTCATTTTGATAACTGCTTTTTAGCTCTTTTGTTACTGTATGGCTAAATTTAACATATAAATAAAAAAACAAAGGGTATAAGTAAGGGAAAAAGTGCACGCTTTTCTCGCCATTGAATTTTTTAAATACATGGATAATAACGAACAGAGTTAATCTAAATAGTTTAGAGTCAGGGTGCCAATGGCTAGTCAAACAGTCAATAATAAAGGTGAATCAATATTAAATAAGTTGCCTTTTATAAATCAACTAAAACAAAACACCAAAATGGCATTGTTAATTGCAGCTGTAATTATAATAGCCATTATTAGTTTTATTTATTTATGGGCTAAAGATGAGTCTTATGCAGTTTTATTCAGTAATTTAAATGATAAAGATGGTGGTGAAATTATTAGCCAACTTGATAAGATGAATATTCCTTATCAATTTTCGTCTTCTGGTTCCACAATCTTAATTCCGCAAGATAAAGTTTACGATACCCGATTACGTATTGCTCAGCAGGGTTTACCAAAAGGTGGGGCAGTTGGTTTTGAATTGCTCGACAAAGAAAGTTTTGGTATGAGCCAATTCAATGAACAAATAAATTATCAACGAGCTTTAGAAGGCGAATTATCCCGAACAATATCCATCATCAGTAGTATTGATGATGCTAGAGTGCATTTAGCAATGCCTAAACCTTCTTTATTTGTCAGGGAAAGGAAATCTCCTTCTGCATCGGTGGCATTAACGTTATTTCCTGGGCGCTCATTATCACAAGGTCAAATCGATGCCATTATCCATTTAATTTCTAGTAGTGTGCCAGAATTACAAGCAGATAAAGTGACCATTATCGATCAGCATGGTCACCTGTTAACTGGTGAAGGTTATCGTGATAGAAACACAAATGTCGCTCAACTCGAATTTGGTGAGCGAATTGAAAATAATATTCGTGAGCGAGTAGAAAAAATCATCACCCCAATTTTGGGTAAAAATAATGTCAAGGTGCAAGTGAATGCTGATATTGATTTCAGTCGACAAGAATCGACATTAGAAACTTATGATCCTAATAGTGATATTGCTAATCAAACTATTCGCAGTAAGCAACAAGTAGAAAATCGTCAATCATCTAAAAGCTATGGTGTAGGTGGTGTGCCAGGAGCGTTGTCTAATCAACCTGTACCTGCATCTAGCGCGCCAATCGATGAACAAGAATCGACTGAAAAACACGATAAGCAAGGAAATTACAGCTTGCAATCAAATAATACCGTTAATTTTGAAGTAAATAGAAAGGTTATACACAGTCAAATACCTGAAGGTCGTATTAAACGTTTATCGGTTGCTGTTTTGGTGAATTATAAATTCGTTACAACCGAGCCAGATAATGTTAAATCTGAAGATGTTGACAGTGACAATGACAAGTCATCTTCCATAACTGAACAATGGGTAAAACTAGATAGTGATGAACTGAAAAATATTGAAGCATTAGCCCGTCAGGCAATGGGGTTTTCTGATTTACGTGGTGATAGCTTGACTGTTGCAAATTTGAAATTTACCGATCAAACACTTGATGACAACGATAATATGGCATTTTGGAAAACTCCTGAATTTTATGATTCTGCTAAAACAGTAATTAAGTATCTAATTTATATTATTATTTTATGGTTTGCGTGGCGTAAGGTTTTACGTTCGGTATGGATAAAATTACAACGTAAATTCTTTATTGATAATGGAGAATCATTAGTTTCTCAATCTACCGTAGACGATAAGTTAGATTATAAAGCTCACAGTAAACAACAGCAAAAAATATTTGAAGATAATACGCAACAACAACAGCATATACGGAAAATTGTTGAAAAAGAACCGCGTGTAATGGCACTAATTATTCGTAATTGGATAAATAAGGAGGACACTGAGCAATGATATTAAGTGAATCTCAAAAAGTAGCTGCGATTTTAATGGTGTTAGGTGAAGGGTTAGCGGCACAAGTTATGCAACATCTTAACCATAAAGAAGTGCAACAAATTAGTAGTGCGATGATGTCATTACCTCAATTTTCGCAAGAACAGTTGAAAGGTATACTTAACGAGTGCCAAGTTGCTCTTGAAGAATGCGCTGTTTTAAATACCGATCCAGATGGTTACTTACGTACAATATTGGGTCGATCTCTTGGTAGTGAAAAAGCCGAACGTTTACTGGATGAATTATTAGATACAGGAAAAGAAGAAGCAACCGATGGTCTTGAAATGCTCAACTATGTCGATGCTACAAGAGCAGTTGATTTGGTCAAAAAAGAACATCCACAAATTATTGCAACTATTTTAGTTCATCTAAATCGTGATTTAGCGGCAGAAATTCTAAATCTATTTGATGATGAATTACGAAACGATGTCATGTTACGTATTGCAACTTTTGGAGGAGTAGAGCCTTCTGCACTTCAATTACTCTCAACTTCATTATCGACTTTACTACATGGTCAAAATATCAAACTTAATAATCTTGGTGGTATACGTACTGCGGCAGAAATTATTAACTTAATGAAAACGCAGCAAGAAGAGCAAGTTATTAATGCATTGCGTGATTATGATGGCGAGTTAACCCAAAAAATTATTGATGAAATGTTCTTATTTGAAAATCTTGTTGAAGTGGATGATAGAAGTATTCAACGCTTACTTAAAGAAGTCGATAATGAAATATTAATAATTGCATTGAAAGGTGCATCGGTTGAATTACGAGAAAAACTATTGAGTAACATGTCACAGCGAGCGGCATCTATCTTACGTGAAGATTTAGAAAATCGACCTCCTGTACGTTTATCTCAAGTTGAAACTGAACAGAAAAAAATACTGGCTATTGCTCGTCGATTAGCAGAAAGTGGTGAAGTTATCCTAAGTAGCGGTGATGATGAATATGTGTAATCGGCCAGATAGATTAAATTGGGAACCATTAAGTTTTCAAGATTTCTCTTTACCCGAATTACCGAAATTAAGTAAAAATGAAGTTGCTATAAACGTTGGAACTGATGATCCTGAAACAGAACTAACTGCTACCGAGATAGATAATGTTGTAATTGAACCAGAGTTAAATCAGGCACAACAGTTAGAGCAATTAAAAGAAGAGGTAAAAAAACAGGCTTATCAGGACGGTTTTAATTTAGGTCAACAAGAAGGTTTCAATGCAGGTAAACAGGCTGGTTATGATGAAGGCTATCAAATTGGCGAGCAAGAAGGGCGCCAGTTCATTGAACAACAACTTAATGAAGAAAAATTAAATGCCGTTCAAGCTATAGCTAATTTAATAACCAATTTTCAAAATTCGATCAACGAAATTGATGAATTAATTGTTCCTAAACTGCTTGATTTAGCATTGATTGCTGCGCAAAAAACAGTAGGCACGATACCAAAAGCTAAGCAAAAACAGCTTATTTATACCATAAAAACATTAGTTGAACAGTGCTCAGTTTTGTCTGAACCTATTGCATTGTACCTAAATCCAGCTGATTTACTGTGGTTAGAACCCATGCTGAATGATGAAATCAGTCAACATCATTGGCAACTTATTGCCGATTCTAACGTAGAACAGGGTGGATGCAAGATATTTACCGAAACTAATGAAATTGATGCAAATATCGATCAACACTGGCAAATAATGTCTGATAGCTTAAAAGAGGACAATCATTAACGTGAGATATTCTGCACAATGGCTAAATAAAATTGACCAAGCTACACAACAACTTGAATCACTATCACTAATCCGCCAATATGGAAGATTGGTTAAAGCATCGGGACTTGTGCTAGAAGCTATTGGACTAAAGTTACCTTTGGGGTCTAACTGCTTGGTTGAACGACAAACCGACGGTCGAATTGAGCCCGTTGAGTGTGAGGTAGTTGGATTTAGTGATAAAACACTTTACTTAATGCCATTTGAATCAACTGACGGTATTTTATTAGGGGCACGAGTCTATACTAAGCAATATGATCTAACACATTTTAATCATAAAGTATTACCTATGGGAATGGGATTATTAGGTCGAGTGGTTGATGCTATGGGAAATCCCTTGGATGATAAACCATTACCTGAGCATATTGAGTATGCTGGATTAGCCAATAAATCCCTGAATCCACTACAACGGACTCCTGTTCATCAGGTTCTTGATGTTGGTGTCAGAGCTATAAATGCCTTGCTAACGGTTGGCAAAGGGCAACGAATGGGCTTATTTGCTGGATCAGGGGTTGGTAAAAGTGTCTTACTAGGTATGATGGCTCGTTATACGCAAGCGGACATTATTGTTGTCGGGTTGATTGGTGAACGAGGTCGAGAAGTTAAAGACTTTATCGAAAATATTTTAGGCGAAGAAGGATTGGCTCGAGCGGTTGTTGTAGCAGCACCAGCGGATGTTTCGCCATTATTACGCTTACAAGGAGCGGCATATGCAACAAAAATTGCTGAAAACTTTCGTGATAAAGGCTTTAACGTTTTATTGATTATGGACTCTTTAACTCGTTATGCTATGGCACAACGAGAGATTGCTTTAGCAATTGGTGAACCCCCAGCAACTAAAGGTTACCCGCCATCAGTCTTTGCAAAGTTACCCGCATTAGTTGAAAGAGCTGGCAATGATGAAGAAGGGAAAGGCTCAATTACTGCATTTTATACGGTATTAACCGAAGGTGATGATCAACAAGATCCGATTGCAGATTCGGCCCGAGCAATTTTAGATGGACACATTGTTTTATCTCGATCTCTTGCTGAATCAGGACATTATCCAGCTATTGATATTGAGGCTTCAATTAGTCGCGTAATGACAGATCTTACTGCACCTGAAGATGAAAAAAAATCTAGATTATTTAAACAATTATTTTCAAGTTTTCAACGAAACCGTGATTTGATTAATGTTGGTGCTTATATATCTGGCACAGATCCATTATTAGACAGAGCAATAACGCTATATCCTGCTATGCAAAAATTTTTACAACAAGGTATTAATGAACATTGCTGTTATCAAGACGCTTATCAACAATTAGCGGCCATTGTTGAGCCACAATTAGCTCGTTAGGGAAATATCATAATGAATAAAAATCCTTCGCAACTTGCATTTTCAACATTAAAAAAATTGGCGCAAAAGTCGGTAGACGATAACTTGATAAAACTAAAAAAAGCAAATGAAAATCATCAAAATGCACAATCACAGCTAAATGTTTTAAATAATTATTATGTTGAATATCAACAAAAATTAAATAATGCCTTATTTGAAGGTATTAAAGGTAGCGAGTTAAACAATTTTAAATCGTTTATTGCTTCAATTGAACAAGGTATTGAGCAACAAAAAAAACTATTGTTATCGTTAGATATTAAACAAAAGCAAATTACAAATCAGCTTAATCAATCACAAAAAAGCTTAAACACATATACCACACTATTAAATAAGCAGTATAACCAATATTTGCAACGACAAAATCGGTTACAGCAAAAACTGACAGATGAATTTGCGCAGTTACAATTAGCAAGGAGAGTATTAAATGAATGTTAATCTTATCAATGGATTGAACCCTACTGTTTCTCATCAATCAGATCTTGTTGAAACCAATTTAACGAATAATGGTAATGATTGCTTTCAACAATTATTACAACAAAGTGAAAATCAAACCGAACATAATAAAAAAACAGTTAATGCCAAATTAAAAGGTATCGATGATGCGCAAGAAGATAATGATCATAATGTTGAAATGTTAATTACGGAAATTTATCCCTTTAATATACAAACACCAATAGCACAAGATAGTGATATAAAAATAGATCAAAATACTGAAACATTAAATGTTAATTTATTCGGTGGATCATCAGAAGTGGTAATCGATGAGCAAGCAACGCAGTTACTTACTTCTATTTATGACAGTGAAGATTTAATTAATAAAGTAACATCACAAACAGGAATAAAAACTAAACCTGTGGATAAAGGAATGACAAATATTAAAGATAATATTAATAATTTTGCTAACTCAAAAAATGAATCGCATAAAGCTAGTGAATTTATGCAGAAAGTAGTGATGAATCAAGTCCAATTAATAAATAATTACGATGATGAAGGACAAATGGCTACTAATCAAGAACCATTTTTGTTAACCAACACCAATGGACAAAACCAGCTATTATCACAAACTAGTATTAGCGCAAGATCAGCGACAATAAATTTATCTACACAAAATATTATGCAGTGGCAAACTTCATTAACTGAACAAATTATTATGTTTAATCGTCAAGGTATTCAAACTGCCGAAATAAAATTACATCCACAAGAGTTAGGCTCAATGTACATTAAGCTTGCAATGAATGATGATAAAATGAATCTTCATATGATGGCTGCACATAGTGTTGTTAAAGGTATGTTAGAATCGGCTTTACCTTTTTTAAGAACATCATTAGAAGATCAAGGTATTACACTAGAGCAAACAAATATCGGTGATTTTTCAATGATGAATGATTCAAAACAATCTGATACACAGCAACAAACAAAAAGCAATCAAACCCAGAAAGTCGTATCACTTGATGTAATAGACGATAGTATTGAGCAATCTCTAATTGAAAGTCGATCAATTAAATCTAGACTTAGTATATTTGCCTAACTAATAAGATTATTATTTTTTGAGCAATTTTATATTTTAAATCAATTGAAACGTTTAAATAGGTAATGTTTTGTTGCCTATTCTTCAAATCAATTTAAAAAATATGATTTATTATCCTTGTAACTATACCTAATTAATGGGTTATAAATCTTTTTAAATTTATAGAGACAAGAATAAATATGCCTACCACGAAAAAAAAAGTAAGTGTTTTAAATCTGATCCTTATTCTTATTACGTTGTTAGCGATAAGTGTTGCGGCTTATTTGTGGTTTCACAATCACTCACAAAGCACAACTAAAGCACAAGAAGAACCCGAAGTTACGTCACCGGTATTTTTAACATTAAAACCGTTTACTATTTCATTACCTGTCTCAGAAGATAATATCGAAACTAATAAAATTATTTATATTGGAATAGTTTTGCGTATCGCCGATGAAAACCAAAGAACAGTGCTATTAGATTATTTACCTGAAGTAAGAAGTGACGTACTACTTTTAACTTCAAAACAGCATGTTAACAAACTAAAGCAAGAATCGGGGAAGATCGATTTACAAGAGCAGATAAAAACTACCTTATCAAGACAATATGATGCAAAACATTGGGTAAAAGTTGATGAAGTTCTATTTACTGATTTTATTATACGGTGATTATTATGCCCGATAAGATAGAGCCCACAACAGATTTAAATGAAAATAGTGCTGCAGAACAACTATCTGATAGTTTTGTTAACGATGGTGAAGATAGCAGTATTGATGTTTCTTCTTTTTCGTTACCTTCTGGTAAAAAGGTTGATGTTAAACCTTATGATTTATCGGTAAAACATCGCTTTATTCCTGAACGTTTAACCGCATTAGAAATCATTAATGAACGTTTTGCTCGTCAGTTTAGAATTGGGCTATTTAATCGATTGCGTCGCAATGCCGATGTAGTTGCATCGCATATTGAACCACAAACATTTGAGGAATTTTCTAATATTTCATCAGAAAACCATTTAAATTTAGTTCATCTTAACCCATTAAGAGGTTCAAGCTTATTTTCATTTTCGCCTGAATTAGTCTTTATTATCGTTGATTCATTATTTGGGGGAGACGGGCATACAACTAAAATAAAAACACAAGGACGAGAATTTACCCACACCGAACAGCAAATCATAAAACGAGTATTAGAATTAGCATTAGTTATTTATCAAAATGCATGGGCTGATGTATACCCAATTGAAACTGAATATATTCGCTCTGAAATGCAAAGCAAATTTACCAACATTACCAGTTCGCCTGATGATGTCGTGCTAACAACAAACTTCAAAGTCGAAGTGGGTCATAGCAAAGCAACATTTTGCATTTGTATCCCTTATTCTATGGTTGAACCAATCAAAGAGTTGCTAATAAAGCCACCTATCGAAGAACAGACTTATCAAGACGATAATATCTGGATGAGTTCATTAACCACTGGAATTAAACAATCATCTGTCGAATTAGTTGCCAATTTTACCCATATTCATACAACCGTTGAAAAACTGTTAGCGTTAAAAGTTGATGATATTTTAACAATTGAAAAACCAACAAATATAGATGTAACAGTTGGTGGTGTACCGGTATTAAAAGGCCATTACGGTAAAGTAAATAAACAGTATGCAATTCAAGTAGAACAGGTCATTAATCCTGTGATAGAACAACTGAATGAGGGAGTGTTCAATGACTGACATTATACCAAATAACGGCGAAGACCAAGAAGAAAAAGTAATGAGTGATGAACTCATCACTAAAGAGGCTATTTTTGAAACATTATCTCCTCAACAAACAAAAGATAAAAAGCAAGATATTAATCTTATATTAGATATACCTGTTGATTTAAGCGTTGAACTTGGTCGAACAAAAATAGCTATTAAAGATCTATTAAATCTAACCCAAGGTTCGGTAATTGCATTAGATGGGCTTGCAGGAGAACCATTAGATATATTAATTAACGGTTATTTAATAGCTCAAGGCGAAATTGTGGTAGTTGGCGATAACTATGGTGTACGTATCACCGATATTATTACTCCATCAGAGCGTGTAAGAAGATTAAGCCGTTAATGACAATAAAGCAACCTAATTTGATTCAACCTACGGTTGGTGCAACCAATACTAATACCTTATCGCCATCGTCTTCTGATTTAAATATTTATACCGAAATTGGATCGTCAATGGGATTAACGCTTATTGTGATCATCGGTTTTATTTTATTGCTAGGATGGCTCGCAAAAAGAATGGGTTGGAAAAAAACGACCGAACAATGGATTGATGTCAAAGCCACATATAACATTAATCCTAAAGAACGTATTATGGTTATTCACGTTGATAACCAATTATTAGTGGTAGGTGTTACTCCTCAACAAATGACATTGTTACATACCATCAATGAAGAACGAACCAAAGTGTTGCTTTCGCAAAATGGAGCAGATAAAAATCTTACGAAAATTAACGCATTTCAACAGATATTACAATCCGCTTTAAAAGTGAAAAAGGAGTAACAACAAGTGCGGTTAAATTTAACTATTTTGCTAAGTTTATTGCTATTTAGCTTATCTAGCTATGCTGAAACTTCATCTTTAACTAACATAAATCAGCCCCTAACTGGTGGGCAAAATTGGTCGTTACCAGTTGAAACATTAGTCTTTTTAACATTGCTCACTTTTATACCAGCAATATTATTATTGATGACCAGCTTTACACGAATCATCATTGTGTTAGGTCTGTTACGTAATGCCCTAGGTACGCAATCGGCACCACCTAATCAAGTTATTTTGGGAATTTCGCTTTTTATGACATTTTTTATTATGTCGCCAGTCATTGATAAAATTTATCAAGAAGCGTATGTGCCATATTCACAAAATCAAATCACCATGCAAGAAGGATTAACAAAAGCAACTAAACCATTACAAGAATTTATGCTTACCCAAACGCGAGAAAATGACCTAGCGTTATTTGTTAACATGTCTCATCAAAACGACATTCAAACACGTGAAGACGTTCCCCTAAAAGTATTAGTTCCTGCTTTTGTGGTGAGTGAATTAAAAACAGCGTTTCAAATTGGTTTTACAATTTTTATTCCATTCTTAGTAATTGATCTAGTGGTAGCAAGCACGCTTATGGCATTAGGAATGATGATGGTGCCACCAGCGACAGTATCATTACCATTCAAATTAATGTTATTTGTCTTGGCAGATGGTTGGCATTTATTACTTGGATCATTAGCACAAAGCTTTTTTAGTTGAGTCGCACTATGTCATCTGAATATATCAGCACGTTAGCCATACAAGCGATAAAAGTTGCGGCATCATTAGCTGGACCGTTATTATTAGCCGCATTAGTAACAGGGTTAATCATTAGCTTATTACAAGCTGCGACGCAAATTAACGAAATGACATTATCATTTATTCCCAAGATCATAGTGGTCATTGTGGTTTTAATAATATTGGGGCCATCAATGCTATCAACCATGATCGACTATATCCAAACCGTTATTACAGATATTCCTAACTTAACCCGTTAAATGTAATGGAATTTGATATCAACAATTTATTTAATATCGATTTCTTTTCTTGGATTAGGGACTATTTTTTCCCTTTTGTTCGTATCTTAGCGTTGATCATGGTAGCGCCCATTTTTGGCGAAAAGGAAACGCCTAATCGAGTTAAAATTGGTCTAGCGCTACTCACTACGATTGTACTGCCACATCCACATATTGATGACAATATAAAAATATACTCATTTATAGGAATATGGATTATTGCACAACAAATAATGATTGGAATACTTATTGGTTTTACCATGCAGTTGGCATTTATGACAGTGCGATTTTCAGGAGAATTAATAGGGATGCAAATGGGGCTAGGAATGGCGACCTTTTTTGACCCTATTGGCGGTCCATCAACATCAGTATTATCGCGCTTAATTAACATCATTGCTTTATTAATATTTCTCAGTCTTGATGGCCATTTATGGTTGTTATACGGCATATCAAATAGTTTTGATATTATTCCGATTGCAGTAATGCCATTACAAGCGAATGGATACTTAGCATTAATTGAAGTCAGCAAACTATTATTTATCAACGCAATCATGTTAGCACTTCCTTTAATGACATTGCTATTAATCATCAACATATCATTAGGACTACTTAACAGAATGACGCCACAGCTATCTATATTTGTGGTTGGTTATCCAGCGACCCTATTCTTAGGGCTAATCATGCTAACTTATTTAATTACAACACTACCCGCATTTACTGAATTTATTTTTGAACAAATGTTTGAGCGAATTTCTAGTATCTTATGGTATTTAACTCAGTGATATAAATTGATCACACAGTCGTATTTAATTTACCTATTCAACTTGACTTATTTTTTGTGGCTATGGGAAATAAATTCTTCAAAAAACAATAAATACTTAATTGAAAACAATGATCTAACTAAGTATGTTTATTGTATGATAGATTATATTAATTAACACTAAAA
The DNA here is from genome assembly GCF_046635645.1 of Gilliamella sp. BG2. Lineage (NCBI taxonomy): Bacteria > Pseudomonadati > Pseudomonadota > Gammaproteobacteria > Orbales > Orbaceae > Gilliamella > Gilliamella sp. BG2. The sequence continues at coordinate 817 of NZ_JBIDFF010000035.1, read as the reverse complement.
CAGATTAATGCTGATAAAATCAGCATTAATAAAATAGTTAACTAAGCTTTTTTTACAAAGCAGGCTTTTAGCATAATTTTCATGCCATCAATTTTGCAGTCGATTTCGTGATCACCTTCGACTAAACGAATGCCTTTGGCTTTAGCGCCTTTTTTCAGCACCGTTGAAGATCCTTTCAATTTTAGATCCTTAATCAAAATAATATCGTCGCCATCAGCAAGTAAATTACCATTGCTATCTTTTACCTGTAATCCAACATCAGAAGACACAGCCTCGTTTGGATCCCATTCGTGGGCACATTCAGGGCAAACACAAAAGCTGCCATCATGATAAGTGTGTTCAGATTGGCAAACAGGGCAATTAGGTATAGATTCCATAGCTTATAACTCTTATAGATTAAATAAAATGGCGTTTACTATAGCAAAAAAATGCTATTAAGTCATGGATGTTGTCTATTCGCTATTGTTAGGATCTAAAATAGCGATATACAAAAATATAGGAAGTATTAATTATGTTTCTGTAAAGGTTAATGATTAAGTCTTAATATTAATAAGCAAATATGTGATTTTAAGTAATAGATTCATTATCTTATATTATTAAAAAATTTAGAGCAATGGATGATCTTTTATTAAAGAAGGAGCTTAACAAAACTTTACAAAAAAACAGGTGAAAAACGAAGATTTTATTCTAAAATAGAGTAGCATAGTTATATACTACTTTATGCTAAAATTACTAAAAATAACATTAACTGTTTATTTTATAACAATAAATTTAAGAAAATAAGTATGAGGAATAATAAAGTTATGATAAAATATGG
>NZ_JBIDFF010000034.1:0-13773 GCF_046635645.1 Gilliamella sp. BG2 | reverse complement strand
ATGGTTGTTTTTGACAGAATTATTATAACTCACATCATGCCGTCTAAAAAATAATCACGAAAGATCAACACGCCCTAGTATTCCTGCAAAAATACTGTTCTTAAATCCATTACTAAATCGATGTATTTCTTAGGGTGTTAAATGCTAATATGATTACTTATAACATGATAATATAACTATACTGCTTAATGTAACTAAATCTAGCTTTAATGCTTCTAAATGCTATTAATACTGTCCTTAATTATTGGTAATGACCGCAGTTTAAGTAACAATAACGATAAAAGTTTTTAAACGATTGCCATTATTGAACAGAATTGGCAAAATTTATATATGTATATGATCAATTATACAAATTATTGATTTAAGTTGGTTTTACACTTTGTCTATAAACCTTGGTATAATGTATTATTTATAACATAATTTTGAGAGTTATCTATGTTAAATCAGTTAAAAGCAATTATTCAGTATCTTCTTCCTAAACAGCTATTAACCGTTATTTTTGGTTGGTTGGCAAAAAAACAGTTAGGTAAAGTTACAACATGGATGATTATGCTTTTTTGTAAAGTGTATAAAGTGGATTTGAGCGAAGCAAAAATTAGTGATGTAAAAGAATTTAAAACCTTTAATGACTTTTTTGCTCGCGAATTAAATGAGGATGCACGGCCAATTGATACCACCGATAGTGCTGTTGTTATGCCTGCTGATGGTGTAATTAGTCAGTTTGGTACTATTCTTGATACACAGCTGTTACAAGCTAAAGGGCATTTTTATTCTTTAGAATCATTACTTGCCTGTCATCCTGATATGATCAACTTTTTTAGAAATGGTTTATATGCAACCACTTATTTATCTCCTAAAGATTATCACCGTTTTCATATGCCTTGTGATGGTATTTTGCGTGAGATGATTTATGTGCCTGGTTCGCTATTTTCAGTTAGCAAAGCTACAACCGAAAGTATACCTAATATTTTTGCTCGTAATGAACGTGTGATTTGTTTGTTTGAAACCGAATTAGGTCCAATGGCGCAAATTTTAGTTGGTGCAACTATTGTTGGTAGTATAGAAGTACAATGGGAAGGTATTGTTACCCCTCCACGAGAAGGAATAATGAAACGTTGGACTTATACCAACGGGATAAAATTAACTAAAGGACAAGATATAGGTTGCTTTAAGTTAGGTTCGACAGTAATTACACTGTTTGCCTCAAATTCGATTGAGTTTAATAACCACCTTAAAGTTGGTGATGTTACTCGCGTGGGTCAAAAATTAGCTGACAGGATATAGCTTTATGTGGATTCGTGGTGTTGTGTGCTTTGTTGTTGTGTTGTTTTCTTCACTGACTTTTGCCGAAGAAACCACACCAGTCATTAATGATGAGAATGATCTTTCGCTAGTTGTTCATCAGTTAAGTGATAAAAATGATGAACTCAGACAAAATATGGAGTTACAAAAAACACATCTAACTAGTATTGTTAATGAGCAAAACAATATCACGACACAAATTTCACATGTTCAAAATACACTGGCAACACTTGATGAACAAGGAGAATGGTTGAGTTTTTCGACCGCTTTGGGCGAAACCTTACGTCAACAGTTATTGCGTTTGCCAGAAAAACCCAAATCGCAAGCGCTTGATGCCGAAATCGCCGAGGCAAAAGCGCAACAACTTAATTATAGTAATATTTTAACATCTTTGGACAATTACCCAACTTTAACAAGTCCACTTAATAGCATCAAAGAAGCAACCCAATATCGTCGTTTAATTCGAGAACAGACCGAATTACTTAAGACTCTTATTTCGGGAACTGATACTACCATTCTAGAATTGACTAAACTAAAAATTGCCAATAAGCAATTAACCAATGCGATTGACGAAGTAAACGATGCTGCACACAGATATTTCTTCTGGGTAGCTGATGTGAATCCAATATCATTGAGTTATCCAATTGATTTAGCCAAAGATGTTGTGTATGTGATTTTTTCTGTCGATACCATTTCGCAACTTTATAAAGCTAGCATTGAAGTACTTAGTTCGCCAAAACCGTTATTTTTAATTATTTTGTCGTTGCTATTCGTGTTTGCACACTTTAAGATGCGCACGAAATATAATATTTTTCTCAATAAATCAGCTAGCCGTGTAGGAAAAGTTACACAAGATAGTTACTCTTTAACCTTAAAAGTAATTATATTTTCATTAATTATGGCATTACCTATCCCTATTTTGTGGGCAGTGTTTGGTTATGCTTTACAGATTAATTCAGATTATCCTGTCGCATTTGCCTTGGGTTATGGTGTGAATGCTGCTGCGCCTATTTTGTGGGTATTTATTATTTCAGCGCATTTTGCGTCAACTAATGGACTGTTTATTACCCATTTTGGTTGGTCTGGACTTAGCGTACGCTCAGCGATGAAATATTATCAACTTTCAGTTTGGCTGGTAATTCCACTAGTGATGATAGTAATGAGTTTTGATCAATATAATAATCATCAATTTGCAGCCACAATTGGTCGAACGTCGTTTATTTTGCTCTGCTTTGCTTTGGTGTTTATGACTAATTCTATCCATCGTGCTGGTGTTCCTCTTTATATTGATAAAAAAGGAGCTGGTGATAATTTATTAAGTCATATTTTGTGGTTTATTTTATTAAGTGCACCATGGCTAGCTATCATTGCTGCTTGTTTAGGTTATCTTTCGACAGCTCAAGTACTATTAGGACGTCTTGAGGCCTCTGTCATTATTTGGTTTGCTTTGTTAGTTATTTATTTTATGATTCGCCGTTGGATGTGGATCCAAAAACGTCGTATAGAATTTGAACGAACCAAGCAGCGTCGATTAGAACGTATGCAACGAGCCAAATCACATGAAGATGATCTCAATTCACTTAACGAAAGTGTTGATGAACCTGTTATCGATTTAGATGTCATCAGTGCGCAATCCTTACATTTAGTCAGATCGATTATTATGATGATTGCGCTAATTAGTATGATTTTGCTATGGTCTGAATTGCATTCGGCCTTTGCCTTTATGAATAATATTAAACTTTGGGGAACCAGCGCCATTGTAAATGGAACTGAAATCGAACAATACATTACCCTTGGTGCAGTTTGTATTGCGATTTTAGTGATGACAATTACCGTTCAGTTGGTCAAAAATCTGCCCTCTTTGTTGGAGTTAGGCATTTTGCAACATTTAGATTTATCACCAGGAACAGGGTATGCTATTTCCACAGTTTCAAAATATATTACTTTGATGATAGGCTGTATGATTGCATTTTCGTTTATTGGTATCGACTGGTCTAAAATTCAATGGTTAATTGCCGCATTAGGTGTGGGGCTAGGTTTTGGTTTACAAGAGATCTTTGCTAATTTTATCTCTGGCTTAATCATTTTATTCGAAAAACCAGTACGTATTGGCGATACGGTGACAATTCGTGATTTGACAGGTAATATTACAAAAATTAATACCCGTGCAATTACCATTGTCGATTGGGATCGTAAAGAAATTGTGATGCCCAATAAAGCTTTCATTACCGAACAATTGGTGAACTGGTCGTTGTCTGATTCGATCACTCGAATTGTATTAACCATTCCCGCAACTATCGATGCTGATAGTGATTTGGTTATCAAACTTTTACAACAAGCATCAGATGAATGTGAATATGTGCTTAACGATCCTGAACCTCAAGTATTTTTGGTGGATATCCAAGAAGGTATTCAGTTGTTTGAACTACGTGTTTTTGCTGCCGAGATGGGACACCGAATGTTACTGCGAAGTGCTATACATAAATTGATACTTGAAGCTTATCGTAAACATCATTTAACGCTACCATTCCCACCATTGCAAACCAATTTAGAAGCATTGGGACGCAAGAGTGGGCGTCGTAGTTATACCATCGGCACGCTTTAACCAAAAAGAGTTTCTAACCAAGGCACACCAAATGCTCCTGGCGCAAGCAATACAAAAGCCCAAACTGGTGCTGAAGCAATGTTTGCTAGGTTAAATTTGGTGGTTGGCATATGCATTGTGCCAGCAATTAAAGGGACTATGGCTCGTAGTGGTCCAAAAAATCGACCTATAAATACCCCTAACGTTCCATAACGCTGAAAAAATTGCTCAGCACGATAAACTAATTTAGGGTGCTTATTAAGTGGCCATGAAGCAATAACTTGTTGATGATAGTGTTTACCCAACCAATAAGACAGTAAATCTCCAAAAACAGCACCTGCCGAAGCGGCAATTAATACGGGTACAAATGATATTGCTCCTCCACCGATTAAAGCCCCTGCCCCTAATAAAATAGCCGTTGCAGGCACTAGAAGCGAGATAATCGCTAATGATTCACCAAATGCCAATAAAAATATAATGGGTAATGCCCAAACTTGGTGGTGCTCAATAAACTGCATGATAGTCTGTGTAATTTCTTGTAATGACATAGAGTTAGCTTATGAATTATCAATTGCTTATGGTGAACTATTTTATCATAATATTGCTTATTAAGTGCTAAGCACGCCATCTATTGATAAAATATTACACTGCGTTAACATTTTAGAATTATTAATGGCTGATCTTGTGCTGATAGCAGTCTTAATTATAACCAAATTAGCAAGAGGCAATTAATGGCGATCGGTGTTAAATCAATTCCAGTACGTAAATTTAAAAACAGTAAGTTACAACATTTTCAACCTGATATGTTAGCTATCGAAAAGCCAGTTGCTTTAATTTATAACGGAATTTCACATGTAGTGATGATGGCGACACCAAAAGATTTGGATTATTTTGCCATTGGTTTTTCGTTAACGGAAAATATTATTCATTCGGTTAATGATATTTATGGCATTGATGTTATTGATACCCCAAAAGGCATAGAAGTACACATTGAACTTTCGTCACGACGCTTTAGCGAGCTAAAAGAAAAACGACGTAATTTAGCTGGACGAACAGGATGCGGCATTTGTGGTACTGAGCAGATAGAGCAAGTCTGCCAAGATATTCCTACTTTACCATTAATAAGTCAGATTGATTTAGCTGATTTTAGTGACAGCTTAAGCTATTTATCGCATGTTCAACAAGTCGGTAAACAAACTGGTTGCACGCACGCAGCTGTATGGCTAGATTTGAAAGGACAATTTATGGCAGGGTTTGAAGATATCGGCCGGCATGTCGCATTAGATAAACTACTTGGCTTTAGAGCTATGAAATTGTTAAATAACCCTGAGTATCAACACGGTGTGGTATTAGTATCAAGTCGTGCTAGCTATGAAATGGCACAAAAAACCGCCAATTGTGGCGTAGAATTTTTGTTAGCGGTTTCGGCAGCAACTTCAATGGCTGTCGATTTGGCTAAACAATGTCATTTAACTTTGTTAGGATTTTTTAGGGGCGATAAAGGTGTGATCTATTCTGGCGATGATCGTCTTATCTAAGAAAATCTTTTATATTATTCATTTTGGTGATTAAATTAATCTAAATTTAATATATTGAATAATAAAAATAAAAAATAAATTTTTCTAATTCATTCTAAGATATACCAATTCGCATCTTCCTTTATTAGACGAAGATCATCATAATATATGCCGAAAACAAAAATTATTTTGTTTTTTAATTATTTTATGGGATTTTACCCAATTAAACTAAGCAATAGGTTATCACTGTTTTATTATATTCACCTATTTTACTTTAGCTTAGCATTAATTTTTTTTGAAAGGATACTATCATGCATCAGACTTCAGATATTCAACAAGCCGTTAATTTTATTCAGAAACACACAAACAAAAAACCAACAATTGGGATTATTCTTGGTTCAGGTTTAGGACCTTTTGCCGACACTCTTGAAGATGCTGTTCATATTCCTTATGACACAATTCCACATTTCGCCAAATCAGCAGCCGTTGGCCACGCAAATGAATTAGTCATTGGCCAATGCGGAGACAAAACAGTTGTGGCAATGAAAGGGCGCTTTCACTATTACGAAGGTTTTTCGTTAGATCAAGTTACTTTCCCTGTTCGTGTGATGAAGATGCTTGGTGTTGAAAAATTAATTATCACTAATGCATGTGGTGCAGTCAATACGAGTTTTAAACCAGGCGATTTAATGTTGATCACCGATCACATTAATCTTACTGCCAACAATCCTCTTATTGGACCAAATAACCCTGATTTAGGTGTGCGCTTTTTAGATGTAAGTGAGGTTTATAATAAGCAATTGCGTTCAACAGTAATTGATGTAGCCAAAGAACTTAATATTACCTTACAACAAGGTGTCTATGCTTGGTGGACAGGTCCAACTTATGAAACACCTGCCGAAATTAGAATGATTCGTGTTTTAGGTGCCGATGCAGTTGGCATGTCAACTGTACCCGAGGCAATTATCGCACACCATTCAGGCATTAAAACCATTGGAATTTCGTGTTTAACTAATATGGCTTGCGGAATTTTAGATCAACCATTAGGACACGAAGAAGTTATAGAGACAGCAGAACGCGTTAAATCAACTTTTTTACAACTAATAACAAAAACGATTGCACGCTTCTAACCAATACTTTTTATTGGTAATTTTCTATAAAAAGTTCACTTTATTTTAGGAATAAACAATGAACATAAAAAATAGATTAAAAATAATGATGTTTTTCCAATATTTCATTTGGGGAAGCTGGTTAGCCACTTTTGGTGCTTATCTATTTAATACTTTACACTTTTCTGGTATTGAAGTATCGATGATTTTTAGTACCAAAGGTTTAGCGGCATTAATTACACCATTTATTATTGGTATTATTGCCGATAAATTTTTACAGGCTAAATATCTATATATGCTTTGTCATTCTGTTTGTGCTATTGCGCTTTTTTATGCTGCATCAGTTAATGATTCAGCTATTTTATTTTGGGTAATGTTAGGCAATGCGTTAGCTTTTATGCCAACTATTGCATTATCTAATTCTATTAGCTACCACTGTTTGGCTCAACATAACTTAGATTCGGTAACCGTTTTCCCTAAAATACGAGTATTTGGTACTGTCGGTTTTATCATTGCAATGTGGACAATTAGTTTATGCAAATTCGAGTTGAGTAATGCTCAGCTTTATGTTGCCTGCGCAGCATCTGCTGTACTTGTTGTTTATAGTGCAACATTACCAAATATTACTGTATCTAAAAGTCAAAAACAGTCTTGGGTTTCTTATTTAGGATTAGATGCTTTTGTGTTATTCAAAAAGCCCGTTATGGCTGTTTTTTTTCTTTTTGCTATGTTACTTGGTGCGATACTACAAATCACTAATACTTTTGGTGGCGCTTTCTTACATGATTTTGGTAAAGTCTCAGAATTTAAAGATAGCTTAATTGTACAATACCCAGCTATTTTATTATCGGTTTCACAAATGGCTGAAGTCGCATTTATCTTAACCATCCCATTTTTTCTCAAAAAATTTGGCATCAAAAAAGTCATAATGATAAGCTTAATTGCTTGGACTTTGCGATTTGGTTTATTTGCATTTGGCGATCCGACACCTTTTGGTTTTGTGCTATTAATGCTTTCAATGATTGTTTACGGCTGTGCATTTGACTTTTTTAATATTTCAGGTTCTATTTTCATTGAAAAAGAAGTCAGTTCAAATATTCGAGCCAGTGCTCAAGGACTGTTTATGACCATGGTTAATGGTATTGGCGCTTATTTTGGCTCGATTTTAAGTGGTTATGTTGTTGACATGTGTACACATGATGGTCTTAAAGATTGGCAAACAATTTGGCTAATTTTCGCTACATATGCACTTGTGTTAGGTGTTGTTTTTTATTATTCATTTAATTATGACCATACTAAAAGTAAGTGTGCTACATAATCACTTATCTGTTGAGATTAATAGATTTTGAAATATTAATTATCATTGTAATTTGATTGATTTAACTTATTAAAAAGACATCTGGGGAATGAATTTAATAATCCTTCCCCTAATGTCTTTTATTGTGTTTTTTAGCCGAAATTATCGGCAATGTTATTTTTTGTTACGAGATTTAGATATGAAAGATAAATTTTTAGGCGGTTTACTGGTTTTATTAGGTGCATGTAGCTTTGGCGTACTATCTTCTATCGTTAAGACGGCTTATCAAGACGGGTATAAATTAGGTGAAGTCACTGGTATCCAATGTTTTTTGGGAATGTTAATGTTATGGATTATTCACTTTATTGTCAAAATAATACGATCCCCAAAAGTATCTACATCAACAAACACACGATTAACACCTCCAACAGAAAAGAATACAAAATTAACAAAAAAATGGAAGGTCTGCGCTGTTGGTCTATTTCCTGGATTAGTCGGTATTTGTTATTACCAATGCGTACAACTAGTGCCTGCATCAATTGCAATTATTTTATTAATGCAATATTTGTGGATTAGCGTCTTTATTGATTTTATTTTTTTCAAAAACAAACCTAGTATTATTCAACTTTCAGCGATTATTGTAATTATCTTAGGTAGCTGCTTAGCAGCAGGTATTTTTAATCAAGATATTAGTTTAAATTTGACTGGTTGTTTTTTTGGTTTTTTAGCAGCACTGATGTATTCACTCTTTATTAGTACTAGCAGCAATATTGGTAACGAATTACCTAAGCTTGAAAAAAGTGCGTGGATGATTACCGGCGCATGTATTGTTACTTTTTTGATATTTCCACCTTTATTTTTCTTCAAACTTGATATTAGCGACAAACTGTATCAGTTAGGATTTTTATTAGCATTGCTAGGTACTGTATTGCCTCCTTTTTTGTTTTCGGTAGGAATTCCAAAAATTGGAATTTCATTAAGTGCCATTTTGTCGGCAGCAGAATTGCCTGTGGCGGTCACTTGTTCATATTTTTATTTACGCGAATCGGTCCATTTTAATCAATGGATTGGAGTGGGTATTATTCTTCTAGCAATTGCTTTACCTAACTTAAAACATGTCAAAAAGAACAAACTTGAAAAATAGTTAGCTCATCTGACATTTTCGACTTAAAATGTAGGAAAACACCAATTTGTTTATATTTCACGGTTAAAATAATCTTCTAAAAACTCATAAGGTATTTTATTTAAAATCGCCTTATGTGGTTTAACTTTATTATTATAAAAGTGAGCAAATCACTTAAAATTTTGTTTGTATCTGTTGTATCACTAACTATTTGCTGATTATGCCGTATATCAATTAAAACTACTGCAATAAAAAGTATGTTAATCGCCGTATTTGTTTCAATTCCTGTAAACAGCGTAAGGAAATCCTACATATTAGGTTGATTATTTGTAATATCCAAAGGCATTGAAAACCCAACAATCATCACCATAATTATGTTCGTCTTATAATTTGACCAATATTGCTAGTTTTTTACTAAAAAATAAATCATTCCGTGCTCCGCACTATTTTAAATAGCTTTAATAGTTAAATATATTAAAAATTATTATGATATATTGATTAACTTCGTTATGTATTTGTCTATAAAATTAGACGTAAGATCTTTAACTAAAAGATAAAATTAGCGATATTATTGAACTTTCCAAAATTAAATCTGTCTTAAAAAAGTGATTATTTTTAAATAGGTAGTCATTTGCTTATTAAGTTTTTACTATTAAGTAATAATGTTTTACTGTATTGATAATATACCGTAATTAACCTTTAAATAAGGTTTATAAGTAAATAAGACTTTTCATTTTCTGATAGCAGTTGTTCTTAATAGTATTTTTTTATTTTAAGTACCTATGCTTTGAAACTTAATTTCATTAATTTAAATATTCATTATAACATAATGAGTTATTTTAATTTTTGTTGTTTTTTCTATTTAAGTATTATGTCAACCAAAAACTTTTTTACATAAAATTAACAGCCTATTTTCTTTATTAAGGTCTTGTTATCTTTTTATTTTAATTAAAAGGAAGTTACAAAAATGAAGATATTAAAAAAACCTTTATTTACCTTAGTGCATAGTAATAGCGCAATACCTGAACACAGAACGCTAGCTTATTTAGATCCCACATTAAATTATTATACCGATCATATCGACGAAATTATTGCTTTGCGTGTTAAAGAACTTAAATTGCATCATCCTGAATATAGAGAATGCCCCAATTGTGACAGAACCAATAACAAAAAGGGATTTTCTTTTGTTTTTCATGAAATATTTGAGTCAGAGCATCATAAAAAACAAATTGGCATGCTAAAAGACGAAATAGCTATTACAAAAGAATCAAATAAAATAAAGGAATTACTTGATTCCCGTATAAAAGAAATTGCTAATGTTTATCCTGAGTTACAATTTAACTTTAATGACATGCAGGTTTTACCAGCTAAAGTCAAAGAGTATCTTTTTGCACCGCCGTTAATATTAACTGAAGATCATGCAATTATGCTTTGGGATGATTAAATAAAGCTGTTAACAAAAAATCAATTGCCGTGATGTGCTATTGTAAAATTAAGCTGTTATGCTTACTATTATCGACCTAAATTATTAGATGTTCCAATAATTACTTTAATATTTAGCAAGATAGCCAAAAAACATTACCCTGATTTTTTTCTAAATGTTTTCATCGTATTCAAAAGCTAGGCTATCAATGGATATCACAAACGTGTTTATCGGGAATATTGTTAATTAAAACTTAATGTTGGACTAATCCTCTAAAAACGCATAAGGTATTTCCTCTGAAATTACTTTATGCGATTTAATCGTATTATAGTAGTTAATAAATAGCTTAAGTTCTTGTTCTCTATCTTTTGAATAGCTAAATTGTAAGAATTACTTACCATGGATGGACATAACCTTTTACAGCTAAATTAATCTAAAGAGTTTATAGCAGAAGGGGTCAATCTACTATTTAAAACAAAATACTAAGTATTTTGTTTTAAATAATTATTTTTGAAGGTAAGGAATCAAGGTGTAACACAAGCCACTCTATAGTATTGATCCGAATGAAACCTACTGCCAACTATACCGACATTAGCTTCTACAACATAATTTTCTACAATGCCATTGTCCACTCGTTGGTCTGAAGTCCAATAATGCGCCAAATTAATGTTATTCCAATCGGGATCTCCTACCCTAAAAAACTCCCAATCACTGTCTTTATAGTAAAGCTGTGTCATACGTCCCCATTCGCTAAGTAATCCTCCCATCCAATAACCATTCACTTTATAACTAATTTTTCGTAAATAGCTTCCGTCTGTTATACCATTTTGCCAATTTGGCATACCATCATTTCTATTTGCATTGGTAAAATCAAGCACTTTGGGTATACGATACCCACCACCATTAAAGTTATTACAAAACGCTACGGCATTTTGATAACCGCCTGCACCGCCTTTTTTAGCTACATACCAACGCTCTAATCTAAAATTATACAATGGGTCATTGTTTTTATCGTGTAAATAAAATGTTGAAGGAATAAAAGAACCAGGATTACTCTCCTTAGGACCCGTTAAGTTAATTTTTACAAGCCCTGTAGGTAGCGTATTTTCAGCATTTAACGTTAATGTTACCCCTCCTGTCAAAATTGTTCGACCATTCGTATTAACGATATCTTGTGCTTTCATTCCTGCAACACTCAAGTAAAAAAATAAATTATGAGAGCCTGTGGTTGGAAAGTTTGCTCCAGGATTCGCTGGATTATAGGCATAAAATCCTCTATATTTATTCCAATCTCCATGCGGATCGTTAAGAGAAGAAACAGCCCCATCGTAAGGTATATCATTTGAATGCCAATCATATTCTAAATTAGGCATAGCATAACAGAATTGTGGTTTATCCATTTTGGGATAAAGATAATAGGTATGCCTATTTCCAGTAAATTTATCACTTTCAGAAGGAATACCATATTCTGTCTTAATGCTCACATCTTCCACTTCTAACGTCAATTGATAAGGTGCATCACAGCCATTTAATGCTTTATCTGAGTTATCTTTCACATAATTAGTAATATCTTGACCATATAAATTCTGCCATTTAATTTTTAATTTACTTGAATTGACACGATGAAGTGTATCGCCATCATCATCCTTCCAATAACCATTGTCAGCAATCACTTTATCTGCCAATACCTCTGGATAATCCCCATGCGGTACTAATGTCTTGATATCCGCAAAAGTGGCTAAAAGTTTATCTAACACTAATGGGTTTTCCATACTTGAGCTATCATTTGATACAGTAATAATTTTGTTTCCGGGCAATGTCACTGATAATAAGGGACTAATTGAATCGGCATGAGTCGCACCGCCATCAAAGGTTAAATAAGGCGCAGTACCCTGAATGTAATTAGAAGTCGTGGCCGATAATGCCTGCGATTCAAAAGAGTATGGCAATAACAACAATAGCGCTAATACCAATGGAACTTTTGAAAATAATTTTATGGATAATTTCGAAGATATAAATGAGTTTCGTGCAAAAACTCTTCGAATAGGATTATTTGATAAATTTAAGACGTAGGTTAGCCAGTGCTTGTGCCTTGTGCCAAAAATGATACTGCATTACGTTCCTCGTGTCAAGTAATATTTTGTTTTATTTGAATTTTTTATAATTATTCGCTTATTTTCCTATAGCAATAAGAGTATAGCCGTTTAAAAAATAGTTGGCTAGTTTTTTAGCGGACTTTTTTGTAAAGAAATGTAAAGATGAAAACGATTCGGTTTTAGAGATAGGTTAATTTTATAATTAAAATAGGGTGTTACCTTTAGGACTTTTTGACTTTTACGGAATGATTAATATTGCTAATAACATCTAAAACACAAACACGCCCAACAGCCCAGTTTGACGTGCTAGCTTTACTTTGTTATCGGTATATTTTGATGCTGTGATAAGGCAGGCATATTAGCATTGTGGTGCTATAAGTGTGTTTTGCTCTAAAAATGTTCAGGTAGACCATTGATTTTATTGAAGTTTTTATTTGTATTTTTAAATAAAATCAAACCCTTATAAACTGTTTTTTTATTACGTTGGATTTGTTTTTTTAAGAAATAAGAAAAGTGCTTTTGTTATTTGATAATAGCTATTAATAACAACTTGTTAATAACAACCAGTTAATAGCAAAAGCGCAAGCTTTTAAGGCGTATCGGTCGGGCGCTGTTTTACTTTTAATCATTAAAGTGCTGGCTTTGCCTGCCAGCGCCCAACTTGCGCCGTGCTTTATTCTTTTGTTAGATTATCCTCTCACACCATAAGCACCTTCTGCGTCCTAATGATTAAGAAATAAACGCTAAAAACTAAGGTGTGGTGCAAATAGCATAATCGATTAGGCTGCTGGCAATATCGTGCCTGATGACCCAGCCGCATCGAGAGTGGACATGGAGCTGGCGGTTGCTACCCGGTACGCCATATGCCCAGACGCAGCCATTGAAGCCCGTATCAGCGTAGAGACTCATAACGCCCCACTCCGTGAAAAATCCAGCGCCTATACGACGTTGGTATTCCCTATGTACTGACGACGGCGTGGCGCCATCTACGCCATATATACATGGAAAGTTAAAATGTACACCACACTTCGCATTGGTAAAATCCCTTACCCTAGGCATGCGATAACCCAAACCATTACACCATGCTAACTGGTCACTATAACTACTCCATATATGCCCCCGACTGACGAACCACTGCCTCAACACAAACCCATATTTTACTACCTCATCATTAGTTTTTATATCTCTACCCACTAACTCAAACGTCTGCGGTAACCTTGGTACAGTAATTCGTCTAGGATTCGGATGGATCGGCTACACTAAATCATACAACTTTTTTAAGGGGTAAGGTAAACTTATCACAACTAAAAAAGGAACAAATA
>NZ_JBIDFF010000033.1:0-15154 GCF_046635645.1 Gilliamella sp. BG2 | reverse complement strand
CCATCTAAAAACATGGCTGGCTCAACCCAATACGCACCGTTGTACATTCTTGCTTCAGAGTGTGCTACTTTCCCCGCTCCATCTAATGAGTAGATAATTAATGTTGTATCACGAGCTGGATAAAACCCAAATTCACGATAAAACATTTGAGTAGCATCATCATTATTAGTCGGAAATTTACCGTCATGTGTTTGAATCCTAAATAATCCACCTGCCCCATTTTCTGCAATTAATGTCCGAGTGTTAGCAATGAACATCTCTGAGCGACCAACTACGTTAACTGCATTCACGCCATACCAATATTCAGTGTCTGGCTGACAATCAACATCAGTTAACGTCATCGCTCGACCAAGATAATTACGCTTCGCTTCAACTTCGGCTTTGGTCGTACCTTTGTAGAATTCGAATTGTGTACCCAAACTCGATACAGAAGTCATTACTGGTCGAATTGCTACGTTAAAGCTGCTTGGTGTTAACACTAAACCCGATGGTTTAGCTGGCGGCAGAATCGAAAAAGCAATCGTAGTTTCATCGCCTAATCGTCCATCTTCCGCTACCCCTCTAACAGTTGCGATAAACTTGCCTTGTTGCAGGTCTGATAAATAATACTCGGTATCATTAACCGTTTCCCTGCTAATCAATTTATCATCACGATAGATTTTTACCTCAAATTTCAGGTTTTGAATCGTGCGAGGCGTGGACCATGATAATCTAGCCTGATATAAATCAGATTCGGGGATAATTTCAGCCTGCAGTTGTTCAACTGGCGGAATTGACCAGCCAAAAATAGTGCCACTTTCTGCTTCGAATTTAGCCCCGTTATCTACTATCGCCTCTTTTTGTGGTTCATGTTGTAACGCAGTGATTGAATAAGTGCCATCACTGTTTTCGGCGATTGTTATAGCCTTAAATAGCCTTGGTTTGATTTTATTGTCATATAGACCCCAAACGGAATATTCATCGACATTAACATTGCTTACTAAAACAAGCTTATTGGGTTTAATCTGTGCTTGGATTTTGACTTTTTGTAGTTGCATATTTGTATCAGTCACGCTTAAATATGCACTTTTCATGTTATTAATGTCAATATCACGGTCCAACGTAATCGTGCTGCCGTTTGCTTCTAAAATTCGCCCACCGATTGTAGTACCTGCAAAATCATTGTCAGCGATACCAATAATATCTCCGGGTAAATGACGAATACCTTCTCGGCCAACGCTAAACGTAACCGTTTGTGTTTCAAGTTTTTCAGTTTGAATTAACCATTTACCCACTCTGTGAGCTTGACCTCTCGACGTACAACCAAACGCATCGATTTGCGCTACATTTAATCCAAATCGTTTAATCAGCTCATCATCAGCAACATATTCAGTTGTTGTTTCCCAGTTATTGTTTGGGTCAATATAACGCACATGCACAGCAGTATGCCGTGATTTTTGTGCTGCTGAGGTGTAGTTGAACTGCCCCTCTACCACGTTTGCATTTGCATAAATTGCCACAGGGTCGCTCGGTCTGTCCATTACTGCCGTGTATTGTGTCCCATCCCAAATCGGCATAGCTCGGAATATCGAGCATAAATCATGAATAACATCATACGCTTGGCGTTGCTCGGTAATGTAACAGTTGCATGTAAATCTTGGTTCTTTACCGCCAAATCCATCATCGACTAGTTGGTCACAGTATTGAGCGATAGTGTATAAAGCAAACTTATCAACACCGAATTGACCAATTCGATTACCCATACCGTAACGTGCATTAGTCAAAATATCGTAAAATATCCACGCAGGATTATTGGTCCAAGCCAATTTAAAATTACCCGACCAAAAGCCCTTATACTCTCTCGTTTCGGGAGTGTAGTTATCAGGCACTTTAACTATCATCCCTTTAATGAGATAGTTACGACGAGGTACACCGCTAAACTGCGATGAATCGAATTTTAATCCAACAACTGCGGTATTCGGGTATGAAAATTTAGTATCGTAGATTTCAGTATACGAACTCCATAGTGTGTTATTGACTAATAATGATGATGTACTATCTGGCGTTCTGCGCAATACCCGAATATTAAACGGTTTCGGTGGTAAATCATCTAAAATAACCGAAGTTAAATACTGCGAGCGTGTTTTTTTATCGATTAAATCAACCTTTTTTACCGTTTTCCATATACTGCCCACACCGATTTGAATTTCCATTGATACTGAGGTTCGGTTAATATTTCCCTTGTTATCGGTTGAGCTTAACGACTGCACCCCAACCGTAACACGTACTCTATCAATGTTTGGGTCGGTAATAGTACGTACAATCGGCGTTGTTGCTTTTACTTCAAGATTAACAGGCACTTCATTTTCAGTGGCAGGAAAACCTTCAAGCGGTGCTTGCGCTTGAATGCCTGCCGTCCATTCAACATTAACGCCGTTAAAATTGTACGAACCGTCGGGTGCTTGAATTGGTGTATCATTTAAAAATATGCTTTGTAGACCGTTTAATGGACCCTCTATCTGTCCCTCACACAGTAAATCAATAATACTAAGCTGCTGGTGTGACTTGAGGTTATCCTGCGCTTCTTTTGGCGTTTTCGCCTTTTTTGAACCTTTACCCATTTTTCTTCCCCTTTATGATTTCACCCCACGGTATTGGTGTTATTGGGTTTTTATCTGTATTCGTTGCGTCGTCTAATGTTTCAAGCCCTTGTGATAGTACTTTAGAGCCTATTTTGGTTAATCCGTAACAAAGCGGCACAGGTGCACCTTGTCCTATTGTGTTGTCTAAGTTGGAAAAATAAGTGTTATTGTTTTTATCACCTGTCAACTTATCGGTTTTAGGTAGTTTAGTTAGCATCTGAGCGACACCGCCAAGCATTAACCCAGCACCACCAGCTACCAAAGCCAGTCCTACCCCTGTTGTTATACCGACTACTACACCGGCAACGACCATCGCTGCGCCAGCTATAAAACTAAAAATACCGCCTTTAGCTCCTGCTGTTTTAGGTACAATATGAATAACAGCGTCCTGAGGTATTCGACTGTGTAGACCAAACTGTAAATTGTCCTCGTTCATATCTACGCCGTTAATTCGTACCCGAAAATAGCCGTCCATAATTTGCTTTTTCAAGCCTTTGATTTGGCAATACAAACCATTCAATGCTTCTGCTGCTGTTTCAACATTCAGATTGAACTTATCGCCATATTGTTTAAGATTGCCGTAAAAGCGAATGATTGCCATTGTTTATGCCTCCAGATTGAATGTGTGTATTTAAGCCAAAAACCGTCGTATAAATCCCGTTTAGAGAGACGATTTGGGCAATGATGTAAAATGAATTGATTGCCGATATAAATGGCTGCGTGATTTGGTGTTGTTGAGCCAAGACAGACAAGAATTGCATCGCCCTCTTGGATGTCCTCAACTTGTTCAAACTCATTTTTAGGTAACAAATCTAAATAGAGATTTTGTCCTTTATGCCACCAATCATCTTGCCGTTCGTAATTCGGTAAATCGATACCCGTTAACATGTACGCATCTCGTACTAGCGTTAAGCAGTCAGTTTCGCCGTGATTAAATTCACGACCAAGAAGTGGCTTGATATACCTGAACTTATGAATTTGGTTATCACAAACTAGCCACCAATCTACTCCCGTTTTTTGTTGATAAAATTGGTCGGCTTGGCTGAGTATCGGTAAGCCGTTTGGGTGAGAGTGAACAATTGCAGTTATTTCGCCCTGTTGTTCGGCTCTAATCCAGTCATCTGACGAAATTTCGAATGTTTCGGTTGGTGTGGGTGAGATATTGTTGCATGGCAGATAAGTTTTATTATCAATAACAAATCCGCAGCACTCAGCCTCACCGCAAGAAATTGCATGATTAAGTATTTGTGTTTTCATAATTAATTAAGAGAGTTTAGCGGCAGTTGGAAAACCACCAAAGGGAAGAATACCGTGTTGGCCAAAGCGAAGTTTACAGCCATTCAGACAACGGCTACATTTATCTTTTGTGATGTCGTTTGTCGGTTTATCAAATTCATCAGCTACAGGTCCACCCGTGTAACCACATTCAGATGAGCGATATATCCAACTACAGGTATTGGCAATGATGACACGAGCAGGAATTAATGCACCGTCAGACTCGCATGGCAATGCTAATTCAAACGTAACTACCATTGAATTTTGTTGTTTTACCTGCTCAATCACATAATTTGAGATAATTTCACAAAACGGATCGGCATATTGATTACCATTTTCAAAGTTAACAGCGTCTAAGTATTTAACAGGCACTTCGTGACGGGTGACAACTGCGCCAAGTAAACCATCAAAATCAGCAATCAGACCAGTAATAAAGCCCATCGCATTGCTAACGCTCATTGTCTGGCGGTTACTTACACCTTGCCCACTCTTTTCAAAACCCTCTACTTTAATGGGGTATGGCTCATAAATATTACCCTGCCATGTTATCGGGCGTCTCAGCTCATTTAATCCGTTATGAAATCGAAATATCGTTTTATTACCCACGATCTTCGTTAAATCGACTTCATACAAATCAACAATCGCATCTTGCGCTATTTTGGTTATATCAAGTAACATTTTTTTGGGGATCATGCGACTACCTCTTCAAATGTTGCTGTTATTGTTGTTGCAGTGTTCATAACGTTAGATGTCCAACTTGGGCATTTAACTGTTATTAATCTGTGCGAGTTCGGCTCTCTCCATTTAAATGCGTGAAGCCCGCCCTGCCGTGTTAAAAAGTCGTTGATGTGTTGCGCATCTTCTCGCAATACTTTTAGCGTGACACTGTATGAGCGCAAGTCGTTGTTAATGCCGTCCCGAATGCGTTGCTCATAGCCGTCGCCAAGCTTAATTGTTTTTATTTTTGGCTCGGCTTTTTCACTCATATTCGGCGCAACTTGCCAGTGAAATGTTTCCATAATTTTCTCCAGACATAAAAAAACCGCAATTAAGCGGTCTTGTTTATTAATTTTTATGTTTAATTCTTTTTAAATACAATAACGAATTTAATGCAATTTAAATCATAATCTGATGTTATTTTTTCTGCTAATTCAAAATTCATATTAACAATGCTATCAAGATCGGCATCAACATAGATATAAAAGGCATGTATTTCATTAGCCGATGATTCGGTTTGTGTTCGTACCGGTGTTGTTTGATGCGATCTGCATATATTCACAAACAAATTAAATAATTTATCAAATTGTATTGGTGACAGCATGTTTCCTCCAGACATAAAAAGCCCGCATTTGCGGGCTTTAGGTCGAAGTTGAGTTTTATTTTATTTCTAAATTTTCATAAACCCATTTTTCTGTAGATATATTATATTTAAGATTCATTGAATAACGATTTCTAACAATTCCACCAAAACTGTTTTGAGCATCAACGTCACCAGAAATATAATAATGACACACTCCGTCTATCTCCCCGGTTTCGTGTAAACCGTTTAGCCCCTTTCCTGGGTAAGGGAAATCCGCAGTAGATGGGGATTTTAACCTGGATTTAACTATATATTGAGCTTGTGTCCAAGCATCTGTAACTACATCTGGACAAGTTTTTTTACCACAACCAACCAGAGCAAGTCCAATTAAACCCAACAACAAAACTCTTTTCATACCATTCTCCTTATTAAATTTCGGTAATGGTATGAAATTTCAGCCATTAGATCAACGTCTATTTAACTTGCCCCCTGGTCTCATCTCCTCTTTAATAATTGTTATTACTGATTGTTTTATCATATTTCCGACCGCTTTTCCGTCATCCTCAGATAATCCACCGTTACCAACATTTACGGGTACGTTTACAGTTATATTACTGCCTGATTTATTCGATTTTATGAAATCTTTTAAATCGGCGTTTGTTCTAGCATCAACTACACGCTCACCCTTATCAAGCAACCATGTGCCCTCTTTTGGGATGTGATCAATACCGCTATGCGCCATACCAGTTAGTGTTTGAGCGGCGATCATCCCAACCGACGCATAACCAAGACCTCTAATTAACGACGCAGCAGGAACGCCCATTATTGGACCTAATTCAAGTGCTTTTGCGGCAGCAACTTCTGTGCTAATCATTGCTTGTGCAATAGCAGATGCTTTACTAGCAAGAAACATTACTTTGTATGCAGCAGATGATTCGCCAGCGGTTTCCTTGAACATATCAGCAATCGAGCCTGTTAATGATGAGAATGTGCCGAGTGTTGCGAGTGTATATGCAGATTGAATATCCTTTTGCTTTTGTTGCATAGTTTCTTCTATCTTAACAATAGCATCAGCGTATTCTTGCTGTTTGATTTCCTTTTTTTTCAATAAATCATCAAACAATTTTAACTGTTGCTCATGCCAATCTTGAAGTTTTTTGTCATCTTCTGCAACGTTCAGTAAATCGCTACCTAAGCCGTTGTAAGAGTTGTGATAACTAAATGACGGGGCGGATTCAGCGGCTTTTTTAGCCATTCTATTAAGCAGTTCTTCACGTTCTTTTAATGATAGATTTGCTTTTTCGATAATCGATAAATGCTGTTTGTAAGTATCTAGCTGTTGCTCAGCAGGAGTGCGCAAAGAGTCCATTATTGATTTATATTCTTTTTGCGCATTTAGCTTATCTAACTCGATAGCTTTTGATTCTAATGCTTTCTTTTGAATATCAGTTAATTTACTAAGTTCACCCTCAGCTAATTGCCTGCGTATTTTTTGTAGCTCAGTGATATCAGTGTAAGCGTTGATTTGGCTATTAAGTTTGTCTAACTGTGACTTATACAGCTCTGCTGCGCTCTTGATCGTTTTTGAGTGTTTGAAGCCCTCTTGTAGCTTGAAGCTTTCACGTAGATTTTTTGTATATAATCTAAGCTTTTCAGTAAGTTCTTCTGACATTTTGCCAGTTAGCTCCTGACCTTTTGCTAATGCAATTAAATCAGCAGCGTGTTCAATAGCAGCATCCCCAGCAGCGCGTTGTAAGCCAGCAAGCACAAATGCCGCCTCTGCTCCACTTTCTGACTTAACTTTGTTTACATCAAGTTGCTGACTAAGTACGCCAAGTTGATTTTCTAAATTTGGAAAATCAGCTACATCAAGTAACTTTATTTCTGTTGCTGTTTCAGCCGAGGCTTTGCCCACCGCATCCATTTTTTCTTTGTTTTCTGCTAGCTTCTGAGCATTTTCTAACAGAGCAGTAGTAATATTCCCAATTAGTGTCTTGAATTGTTCGCCGCCTGCTGTTGCTGATGTAAATTTCTGCCCAGCTTCAAATAGCTTCTCGCCAAATTCTTTTGATGTTATTTCTCCCTCTTTTAGCTTATTTTTGAGCGAATCAATTTCATTCACATACTCATCAATAGCTTGTTTATTAGATGGTGACAAATAAAGCGTCACACCCGAATATCCAGCGGGTAAAATGTCAGTTAATTTATCCGTTAATTTATCTTTAATATCAGAAATATTAATATCGATATCTTTTGTATTAATATCGATTTCAGCTTGCAGGCCAGTTGTTATGTTTAACTGTCTTGATTTGTCGAGCTCTTTAAACTTAGCGAGTAGTTGATCAATGGGTAGCTGTAATTCTTCGATCGGCTTCTTAGCTTTATCTGCACCGTCGCCCATCATTAAAAAACCTGCTCCGACGGATAACAATGTCGTAGCTAAACCAAGTGGACCACCGAGCATACCTAATAAACCGCTACCAGCTCGCGATAACAAATTAAATTTACTAGTTAGTACATTTACTTTTGTTTGTGCAGCAGCTAGCGCATTATTCGCTTGTGTTTGACGATTAATCGCAGCTGTTAAATTATTTTGCGCAACAAGACTGGCTTTTAAACCAACCGCGCGCTGTGCTTCAAATCTTGCGGCATTTACTTCTGCAACCGCTTTTAATTGCAAGCTTTTAACTGCTTCTAGTTGCGCCTGTGCTTGAGATATTTGCGCAGCTCTATTTGCTAATGTTGTTTTTGTAGCATTGAAAACAGATAGTGAAAGTCCACTAAAATATCGAGATAGACCGATACTAACAAGAATCGTGCCGGCGCCTGTTATTAAATGAATATTATCTGCAACGAACTTCAACCCACTTGCGATATTTTGAGTAACACCGGTACTGCTATTTAGTTCGCCAATTAACGCTTTAAAACTGTTTGATATCTGAGTAAAACCGTCTTTTACAGTATTACCCATGCCGTCAGCCATTTCGCCAGTTTCATCTTTAACCTTGATCATTGCATCAGCAAGCTGTCGCATTGATATTTGACCACTCATACCGAGTTGCTTTATGATCTTTTCGGCTTTACCTGTCGAATTTACCAGAGCGGTAACAACATTTGGCGTTGATGCCATTATCGATTTCCAGTCGTTACTACTAACTTTCCCTGTGATCATCGATTTAGTGATTGCGTTAATGCTTGTTGATACTTTATCTGCTGATGTCGCATTTATTGTATAGCTGTTTGACATTGCTTCTATAAAGTCGATCGTGTCATTTGTGCTATAACCCAAATCACGCATTGATGATGCTGTTGCGATGTATAGTTCTTGTGAATCTTCAATTGCTTTAGCATTGCGGTTACTAATTTCAAGCAAGCGGCCTTGCACTTGCTCATAATTATCAGCTGAACCCTCAACCGAATTTATAGCCATTCTGACACGAGCAGCCATTTGCCCCCAGTCATCTGCCATGTTTACAATGCTAGTAAATGCAAAGCCTCCAGCGAACGCTGTAGCTACACTTAACGCTGATGATTTTAGTTGTGTTAATTGCATGTTCAGTGCTTGAACTGAGCGATTATTGCTAGCAATGTATGCATCAAACCGCCGTGAGCGTTCTTCCATAGTTCTGTAATAATCTGTACCAAGCCGTGATGCCCTGCTCATTTCTCGTTGATATGATGAGGAGTCGGCAGTAACTCGGATTGCCAATTCTCGCAATGTTGCCATTTTAGTTATTTCCCAAGTAAATTAGATAATGCATCAAATATGCTGACAGGCTCTTTCTTTTCTTCTTTGAATTTAAGTAAACAGTCGTCAAATTCGACTTTTGCACCTTGTGAGCGATAAATGCTTGAAGATATCTGTGCTGCGTGCCAGTCGTGGCGTTCGTCGCCGATCGGGTTTAATTTGTCGAATGCGACCCAATAATAAAACTCTCTAGCCGTTAATGTTTGTTCAAGCTCGGCAAGAGTTTTACCGAGCCTTAATGCAAGCTTTAACTTAAAAAACAGCTCAGGATCGCTTTCTACTTTTTTTCAGCTTCTTTTATTGGCTCGCTTTTCAAGCCTAGTAGATTAAAAGCTTCATTTACTAGTCGAGTGTGAACAGGACCGTAACTTTTTACTAAATCATCAATATCATTGCTGAAAACAAAATCACCTTTATCATCAAGCAGCACTGTCGCAAATAGCGTTGCTTCCGCTTTAATGTTTAGTAAATCTTTTTCGCGATCAGTCAGTTTTTCATTATCTGTGATATCTTTGATTGTCTTAATATACCGATTAAAATCAGTGTGCAAAGGCTCACGAATAGTAACCGCAACGCCCCATTCTTCAACCCGAATCTTTTTTGTACGAAAGCCTGAATTTTTTGCTGTAATAATTTGTTTTAAATTCATTATTTTTGTCCTTGATTAACAGACGGAGCATTAAACACAAATTTTCCTTTCACTTTGAATGAGAAAGAACCTGTTACGACACCATTTTTCGCGCCTTTGAACTCGTAGCTAGTTACACGCGCAATCCAGTCGATTGAACTACCGTCTTCATATTTGATCTGGAATGCGTAGTTATCCCCAGTATCGTACGATTTACGTAATACTTGCTGTGCAGCGTTACCAATAACAAAGTTAGCGTTCATTGAAACCGTTGCCTCAGCCGGTAAACCGCTGATAGTTTCTTTTGTGATTGATGAAAGTGTCGATACGTCGATTTCTTCACCCTCAGGGGCTGTCATGGAGTAATCGGTCACAGTGCATTCTAGACTAAGCTTTGCTGTTGCTTGCGCAATAAATTTAAGGGACGGATCTTTACTAACAAAAACACCAACATCTCTGGTTTTTGTGTATTCACTTTGTACTTGTTGAACTTCTGGCATATTAATATCTCCAAAAATAAAAAAAACCACAATTAAGCGGCATAAAATGGTTAAATAGGTAATTATTGAATGTAAAATTCTAACGTTGAGCGATAAAGCTCTGTTTCGGTTTCATAGTCTTGGCGACTAGTGATATTGAATGGTTTTAACGGTTTCAGTTTTTCGTACGCTTGTTGTTTAATGGTTTCAGCTTCGAGCAGTGTTTTAGCATAGATATCAACCTGAAAACAATACTCAACAGATGATTGACCACACATGACATCGTCATAAACTTCTGATATTTTTGTGTAACAGATGTAAGGAGGGCTTGTTCCCTGAGGCGCAACTAATGGACTTACCCGTCCGTCGCACAAGGTTTTTAGTGTGTTATTGATTTTAGCTTCAATCATTTTGAGAAAATCTCATCAATATCTTTTAAAAACTGTTCAAATGCTGCATCTTCTGCCTTTTTTATATTTGCATCAAAAGCAGGACGAACAAAAGGACGCGCTGACATTTTTGACGTGCCGTTTTCGATCATCCACCAGTAAAATGGCAAAGCTTGTTTGCTTTTGCCTTTTTTTGATTTTTTGATTACTCGAATTTTTTTAAACTTAACGCCAGCAGTTAGCGATCCCCTTGCTGTATCTACAGAAATAGACCGCCTCAAGCGTCCAGTTCGAACTGGCGCACTTGCACGAATAGCATCACGAAAAACCACTGCTCCGGCACGTACAGCCTTTTTTGAGACTTTACGTTGTTCTGCTTTTGACAATAACTTAAAGTCAGCTTCAAGCGCTTTAAATCCAGTAATAGATAATGTTGGTTTAATCATAACGAACACCTTTTTGGCACGGCAATTCAAGCCTTGTCCTTTTCACATCTTCTAATACTGCTTTGATGTCGTAATAAGTACCGTTGCACATTACACGCATATCAGATGTGATATCATTTCGATATCGAATTAAGATTTTACAATCTGTTTGCACCCGTTCAACTTGTGAGCTTTGATACTCTTTTCCTGACGCGTCACGAATTTCAGCTCGTACAGTGCACACATCGACCCACTCATTAACTAGTTGGCCTAGTTCGTCTTTCCGGCTAACTTGCTTTTGAATGGTTATCCGATTTCTTAATCGACCAGCTTTCATATTCAAACACCATAAATTATATAGGGTTGCAACAGGCTATTTGTAGTGATTGGTATTTCTGATGTGATATTACCAATATTAATAGTTTCCCTGTTCTCGTACCAATGCCCTATTAACTGTAGCATCGCACCCGTGATTAATTCATCGATTAATAACGGTCTTGGATCATTTTTGTATTCATCACTATCAGCAGATTGATACAAAGTTCTCCTGGTTACGTTGCTGACATATTGAGCGGCCATTTTCATATAAATATTAAGTAAATTATCATCTTCATTGAAATCAGGCTCTATATTGCAATGTTGCTTGATTGTTACCAAATCAATCATAAATTACCTACTTTTTCTTTTTAGATGAGTTTTTTACCACTTTATCAGAGTCTGCTTCATCTTTATCATTTATTACAAGTGCATAGCCTTTACTGATAAGTTCTCGTCCGTGTAAGTCTGACGTTTCAAATACTTCACCGTCAAGGACGACATGATTGTTCAAATACAACGGCTTTAGTAACTTAATTTTCATGTTAACCCCCGTTAAAAGCGGCATTTCTGCCGCATTGAATTTAAGATGAAATCGCAGTTCCAAATGACCCAAAAATAAATGCTTCAGGACGTTTTACAGCAAGGGCTAAACGTTCCTCACAACGAATTGAAATCATATTTTTTTCAAAATCATCAGAGTTTTCGGTTGAAATGACCACATTGGTGTCTTCACGGTCAAAAATTTGTGCACCCGTCGAGAAAGCACCCGTTAAGAATTTACCAACAAATGCAGCAAGCTCTGTTGCAATTACTGGCAATCCCCAAAGTGTAGGACCAATTAATCCTGTTGGGTTTGCTAAAATGTAACCACCATTTGAATCCTTGGTTAACTCTATTTTAGCCCAATCAGAGAAGTGTAAAACATGCCCAGAGGCCGGTAATCTTGCAAGTTGAGCTTGAAGCATCGCAAGACGTAAGTCATCAATTGGTGTGCGTTTTTCTGGAGCAAATGATGGCACAAAAGCTGATGCTTGAGGAACAATACCGTGCAGATGCGCACCTGTTCCGTCCCCGAACAAAATCTCTTGTTCTTCAACATATTTCAAACCATAGCGCATTTCGGCATCAATAGTTGATTGCAATTGCGCAAAGTCATCAAGGATTTGTTTGGATGCTTTAAACATGTGTGCCACAGTTGTGACAGGTGTCACCTTTGTGCCGAAGCTAATATTGCTGTACGGCTTTGTTGTGTTTTCAGGTACAGCTGCCGCATTATTCGTAAATCCAGTTTGCTGAACCCAAAAAATTGCTGGTGATTTAGTTTTACCGGAAGCGATCAAGTCACGAATAAATAACCGCTGCTTTGGCAAAGTATCGATACCTGGTAATCGTTGATGTTCAACAACACCGCTTGGCACGTCGATTGACGTTAAGGCGGCTTGAACTGGAATGCTAACACGTTTGCCACCCTCAACACTTGAAGCAAATAGTTTTACATTTTCAGATGATGTAACAATTTGACCTGCGCTTAAAGCTACTTTTTTGGCAGTAATTAATGGCATTGTTGCAATTTCTTGCTTAACTTCGCCAACTGAAGCTTTTATTGTTTTCTCCGCTTCACGCAGTGCGTTAATCTCAACAAAAGCCTTGTCTACACTGTTTTTGGTTTCTAATGAAAGCTCTCCAGCGGCTTTAGCTTCTTTTAGTGCATTTTCTGCGGTTACATCAAGTTTATTGGATGCTTTTTCAATACTCTCTTGTAACCCTTTGATCATATCTAATATTTCAGACATTATAGTTCTCCAGTTAATTTTTTTATTGATTTTTGAATATCGGCTAAAGCCGTGATGACAGCGTTCTGCGTGTCTGAATCGGTAGCGTTTTGCGTACCCTTAATTTGATTAAAAAGGACTCTCCTCTCACTTCGCGTCATTCCTGACCTTGCAAGTAATGTATCAAGTTGCTTTAGCATTGATTTTGTTTTATTGTCAGTTTGCTGAATTTCATCTGATAAAAGATAACCATCTGCAAAGCCTTGTTCTATAGCTGATGAGCCATTAATATATGTCTCTTCATCCATCATTTTGAGTATTTCGCCAGTATTTTTGCCAGTTTTATCACTATAGATACTTGCCATAGCTTCATCAAAAGGCTTTAATTGGTTAGCCGTATCAGCCAAAATATTGCGGTTACCAGCCACAACAACACTACAATTATGAATCATTAAAAATGCAGATTTGGCAATTTTTATCTCATCTCCAGCCATTGCTATAATTGATGCGGCAGATGCAGCGATACCAACAATATTAATCGTAACCTTCCCTGCGTGCTGCTTAAGCATGTTATAAATTGATATCCCCTCAAACATATCACCACCGGGGGAGTTAATATTGACAATCACATCTTGGTTATTAAGGTTTTTTAAGATCCCAGCTATTGTTTTAGCTGTTATACCGTCACAACTCCACGGATTCTCACCAATTACATCATAAATTGATATTGTATTGTCCGTTGTCTTGGCTTGGATATTTGGATTCCATCTATTTAGTGCGCTTTGTGTTATTTTGTATTCTGCGCAGGGCTTATTTTCCAAAATGCTTGGATTCAATTGAAAAGGCATAATTATTCCTCGGATTGTCCGACCTTATCCAAGGTCGTCATATTTAATTGAATTGTGAATTTTTCTCCGCCGTCGATAGGTGGAAGATTTTCTTTTGCCCGAACCTCATTTCGGTTCATCCACCCATCTTGAAGAGCTTGTTTATAATAATTGGCTCTCGCATTACTATCAGCTCGTAACAACCCTTCAACAGAAAACTCAGCAAAATAACGATCATCACTATCTAGCAAACATCGCCAAATTTCTTGCTCGATATTAACCAGAGTTGGTCTTAATCCTGTTATCAAAAACTGAGTATAAAGAGCTTCAACACTTGACGCCCAAGAACTTTGTTTTTCCATATGCCCAATTAGCACAGGTGGAACACCAAACCATCGGCATATTTCTTCAATGCCGAAAGCTCTACTTTGCAGTAATTGCGCTGTTTCTGGGTTGATTGTGATCGATTTATAGTCAAATCCCCCCTCAAGAACCATTAACTTACCTGCGTTTTTAGAGCCTGCGAACTGCTGAACATTTTCACGGATAGCATGGCGTTGCTCTGAATTTAACGGCAGTGTTGATGTAATAAAACCAGAGTTTTGAAGCCCATTTTTAAATACCTTTGATGCGGCTTCGTTGGTTGCTAACGCAGATCCAATAATATCTGCCCCAACTTGTATTGGTGTTAACCCTACCGCACCATCCAATCCAAACCCTCGAATGTGCATTATTAGATCACGTGGTATATTCCTCTCTGTATTAGTAACAGGATCTGAATATGTATATGTTATTCTTCCAGAATCATCACTACCGACTTTCATGTACTGCGGTAACAAGGGACGTATACCAACAAGCTCTTTTTTAAACATTAATTTTTCAGAAAATGAATTACCCCGTAAACAAATGCTAGCGGGGATCATTTGCATAAATCTTGCTGGTGTTAAGTCTATAGCAGGTTGTTTGCAAAGGATTCGATATACTGGGTGATTAATGGCAAGTTGTTTTGAACCGTCGTTATTTCGCTCATAAATTTTTAAAGGTAGCGTCGATATCGTTTCCGATACCAATTTTACACACGCCCACACCGCGGATAACTGCAATGAACTATCAACGCTAACATTTTGTCCGCTTCTGGAATTTCCTGAATAATCAGACCATGCCGTTTTTACTGTCATTTCCGGCGTAACGCCAAGCCATTTTAATAATGCGGCCTTAATAAAGCCTTTTTCGTTTTTATTTCTCATTAAAGCACCATGATCGGGTCATTAATAAAAGAAGATATGTCCGTACTATCATCTTCTTTATTTGTTACACCAAAAGCCATAGCTAACGCTTGCATTCCGTCTATCCGCCCTGTTGCTTTGTGCTT
>NZ_JBIDFF010000032.1:0-15614 GCF_046635645.1 Gilliamella sp. BG2 | reverse complement strand
GAGATGACGCCAAAAACTCGTTAGCATCGCTCTGATTTCGCCATATTTCCCACTGCGCATTGATACGATTTTGCTCAAACTGATGATTAGCTGCTTCACGTAAAGCTATTGCGTTTTCTTCTGTAATCAATTTTTGATTTTCGAATTCTTGAATCAAAGCAAGTTTTCTAGCGTTTTCATTGGCTAACGCTTGTACAGGGTCTACTTGTGCTACAGCGTCATCAACTTTGGATACGACTGCATCAGACTTGATTTTAGCCATGTTTATCTGATGTTGTCGCTCAAGCTGTTCAAGCTTAGTGTTGTATTCAACTTGTTTAATTTCGCCAAGCTCGTGTAGTTTATCTAGCGATTCTTTCGATTTTTTGAATGAATCTTTTTCAATATCAATAGGGCTTTGTAAAGTGCCTAATGCTTTATACGCTTGCGATGTTTCGATTAGCTTTCTAAGCTCTTCTGTTTGTTTTGCTGTAACCTTGCTACCCATTTTTTGAGTGATAGCAAGCAATTCCGCCTCAACAGTCATGCCTTTAGCTTCTAACTTAGCGACTTCTAGCTGATTTTTAAGATTTTTTATTTCTTCCGCATAAGTTCTTGTTGTACCTTTTCCTTTCTTTTTGCTAGCGTTTAACTTTTCGTTTTCATCATAAATTTTGCCAAGCGTGTCAAATAGCGGTTGTAACACTTTTCTGACTTCTTCCGATACTTCTGACCATTTTTTTGTTTTATCGATTAATCCCCGAATTGTTGTTTTATACTGTTCGCCAACATCACCTAGTTCACTAAGCGCATTTTCATAGATGTAAGCCTCTTTTTTAGCTCCTTTTGTTTTCATTTGAACTATTTCGAGTTGCGTAGAAAGTGCTTTAACTTTATCGTCAACTTTGTTTTTGCCAAGTTTTTCTAATGCTTCGTCAAAGCTGTCAGTACTTTTAATTGCTTCATTTGTTTTTTCGATCACACCAGATTCGATATCACTACGCGCCTTTTCCGCTTTTGCTAAATTTTCTTGAGATTTTTTTAGTTTATCACTTGCTTCTAAATATTTGTTCTGAGCTTCGTTTAAACCCTCTTGAGATGTAAATATGCTGCTCAGTGCGCCTGCGGCGCGACGTTTGTATTGCTCATACTCAGCTTTTAAAACTCGAACAACAAAAGCTTGCTGCTCAATGCTTTCTTTTGTTTTATCAATATCAACTTTTAATCTTGATAGCTCAAGCTTTTTTTGCTCGTCATTTAAAGATTTGTATTTTTCTCGTAACTGATCAACTTTATCGCCGAGTTCCAATGATTTTTGCTTAGCTTCATCAATTTTACTTGACCACATTGTCAAAGCACCAGCCGCGAGGAACAACATACCCGCTGGACCACCAAGTAAAGCCATGGCTGACCTTAGACCGTTAGCAGCAAAAGACGTTGCTTTCATCGCTACATCAAGTCTTGCTTGCGCTGCTGTCTGCTGATTTGTAGCAGCAGTTAAGGCGTCAGTGTTGGCTTTTAACTGTTTTCTGATTGCGTTTCTAGTTGTTTCGGTTTGTGCTAGTTTTAGCTGTGCTGACAATGATTGTTGCACAGCTCTCAAATGAACAACCTCAGCTTGAGCTTGCTGTAGCGCTGCTTGTGCTGCCGCCTTTTCTGCTTGAGCAAGTTTTATATCGTTAATCACTTTCTCAGCACTCTGCTTAGTCGCATTAGCTAGCGATGTGATGTATTTCCCCGCGTAAATCGCAGCTAAAGCACCGACACCAGTCATTAGTATATCGACATGCTGAGACATTAGAATCAACGAATCAACTAAAACTTTGGTTGCGCCCGTTGAGTTATTAAGCTCGCCAAGGTACTTTTTAAGATTATTGGTGACACGGTTAATACCGTCAGTTACAGTATTTCGCATGTTATCAGCAAGCGCAGCAGTTTCTTCTTGTGCGGCTATCATTGCATCAGTAAAGTCTGACATAGATAACTTGCCATCAGAAGCCATTTGTCTAACTTCTGCCTCAGTTTTCTTTAACTGCTTTCCGAGGGTTTTAAGTACGCTAGGCATTGCATTAAAAACAGACATCGCATCAATACCGGCTAGCTTGCCTTTCATTTGTGCTTTGGTGAGGGCGTTTATGGCTGATTCTGCGCTTAACGCGTTAGTTTTATTAATTGTCATCAAGTTAGATAACGTATCGATGTAAGACAATGTACTCTGAGTACTATATCCTAGCTCGCCCATCGAATTTGAAAGGCGGATATATAACTCTGATGATTCTTCAATTGTACGACCGTTTCGATCAGAAGTGGCTAAAAGCTGGTCTAGAATATCTTTAGTTTGTGATGCTGTAGCACCTGTATTTTGTATACGATCCTCTAGCTCATTCCAGCTTTGTGCATATGCAATCACTGTGCTAGAGACAAGAGCGGCTGATATAGCTTTGGCAATAGTAGTGATTTTGCTCATAGATGCCGCTGTCCGATCGAATCCCTCCTGCGCTCTTTTATTAAAACTAGACACTTGCTTATCTGCCGTTAATAAATCACCCGTTTTCGCCTCGATTGTGTAATATATACTTCCTGCTTCAAATGACATAAAAACCTCTTATAGAAATCTAAACGCGAAAGCCACCAAAAGCGGCTTGACAGTTATTATTAGCTGATTAATCCGACAACAGAATCCGCATAAGACATGGCAGAATCGTAATCATCTTGTGAGATGATATCTTTATCGTTAGCTGGGAATTTTGCTTCCATCGCCTCTTGAAATGCTGTCATTGACATATTCCACGCGTCAAGATCTCTCATCCCCAAATGGGCCACGGCTAGATAAACAAATTTTTTGGCATGAAATTCATTACTATAGCCTGCATCTTCGCTAGTTTTTTTAGGCGGAACATCACCTATTAAGCCGTGTTTTAATAAATGCTGAGATAGGATTAATTTATCTTCAACAGGTATCACCGCTTCGACATTAACTAGTTCATCCCCACCTTTAATATAACCAGTAATAACAGAACAATCCGTTGTACAACACGCCTCAAGTATTTTGTCAGCGCATTCTATAACAGATGCGAAATTGCCATCATTTATTTCGCCAAAAAGCATAGAAAAAATCTCAACTATTTCATCTGGCTTACCGAGCTTTGTCATGTTCAGAAATGACGGAACAAATAAATAATCAACATTTTCAGTGTGAATTACAAACTCCCCGACATCTGTTATTACTGGTTTCATCTACGCTTTCCTTGATACTACTTCTGGTATAACGGTTCTTGTTACATTGCCTGCACTTGTGCCCTCAATTGACCATGTGCAAACATCATCATACGGGTATTCTTCGGTTAATGATGACAACAAATAACACCCCTCGATCACTCTGTTAATAGTCGGATTGACAATTTTAATCCAAGCGTACGGTTGTCCATCTGTGTCCTGAGACGGGCTTTCGATGTGATCTAATAAAGCGCTTTGATTCTGGATGTCATCACCTCGTGAAATTCCGTCAAATGACACCGTCTTTTCCTTGGTTGTAACCATTGATTCAGTTGTACCATCTTCGGATGTATCGGCTGTAACATCAATTGTGTTCCAGTTGACACCACGTGATTTACCCCGAATCATGCCAAGTCGTTTATAATCCGTATCATTTGGTTTTTTGTCTGGATTGCCAATTGAATAATAAACACCGACCTTGCGACCAGTTCCTGCATTACTTTTAGCCATAAATGTACCTCTTATCTTGATATAATCATTTGAGCGGTAAATTCGAAAATAAACCGCCCCTCTTCTGTGTTTGCTTGAGTTATTCCGCTGATTGGACTCATTGAAATAACATTGTTGGATTCAAAATCATCTAGCATAAATTGCCTAATTTCATCTGCTTTATCATTAACCGCTACGATATTCGAATCATTGATCGCTGAAATAATTACAATCCTAAAATAATCTCGCGTTATCGCCTCACTAGCATTACCACCCCCAGCAGGGACAATCACAATATATCTATTAGATTTTGTGTTTTTTACTTCAACCCATTTTCGAAATTGCAAAATGTAATCATCAAGTAAATTATGTGAATTCAGCCAGCTTTTGATTGAGTTATATGTATCAGAAATCATATTTTGTAACCCTCCCTAATAGCCTGCTGTATGACATCCTTACCATCCCGTTCAAACCCTTTTTTGATAAAATCAGGCTCAGCATTAGGAGACCAGTAATTACCCTTTGATTTTTTACCCGTTCTCGGTTTCCCTCTTAATTTTGCTTTAGCGCTATTAACGAAAGCAGCATAATTAGTCGTATAACCAACTCGCCCAACCCAACCTTTGGGGATTGGTTTTAGTTCTCTATACTGCGAATTAATAAGATTAGATGTATCGATCGGGGTAAGTGGAGCAACAAAAGACATACCAACAATCATAACTTGCTGGATAATCCTTTGAGTTCTGATGTTGGCAATTTCATTAGTTATCCTGTGAATATTTCTATTCACCTTTGAAACGCCTTTAACTGCCATTATGTAACCACCTCGTAATCAGGGATTTCACCAAAAACGCTCATATCATATTCAAGCACAAACTCCACTTTTTCAGCGTTTGAGGCTTCTAACGATAACGAAGTTTTATCACCTTTTGCTATGAAATCACCCTGCTTAATTCGGTTATTTTCGGTGTAAAAAGTTGTTTTTCTTACTCTTTCAACGCCTAAAGAATCAATGTAAGCACCCAACGCGTTTGGCGCTTCATCTTTCCATGTGCATTTCACCAAATAAGGTTGACCGTAAGTATCAACATTGTTTTCTCCGTCGTATCCCATGTGAGGATATACGGTTGCAACATTTGTATAGCTCCAATTCGCTGTATTACTCATCCCTACCTCCAACAACTAAAAAAAATGGTTTCTTTGAGCAAGAAATACCTAGACAATCAGTACAGCCGTGGACATCAAGATTTTTTAGCAATGAGTACATGGATTTAAAACCCACGTCATCATATTTAAATGACCTTGACGCACCGCTTGGTGCTGATTGTGATGCGATTTTTCTTGCTCCTTGCATTTGAGCCAGTAAACAAGCTGAGTAAATCAGTATCAAAAGTTGGTCGGCTTCTGAATAACCATGAGTAACCAAGCAATCACTGATTGAATTCACCTTGTTAAGGATTGCGTTAATAACAATGCTCGGTACAGAATAACCAAGCTCTGATAACATTTGATTAACGTCTTCTGCGGTTACCTGTACTGACATGATTATTTACCCTTTTTCTTTTTGTCTGCTTCAACTTCAACAGATTGCTGCTCTAACACAATTACACGCCCCATAAAAGCAGTAGGAATGTCTGTAGCATGGAATTCATACCCAATAGGTAGTTCAGTTACCGCGCCATCAATGCGGCCGAAACAGCCGCGTTTAGTTACCCGTAATTTCATCAATTACCCCCGAGCGTTAAAGACTTTGCTTTTACCGTTAAAGTCACGTTTGATTTGCAAGCCAAACGCTGACCAAACCAATGTTTGATAGTTGTCATGTGGGTTGATTCGTTGCTTCATGAACGAGCCAATCGGCGCAGCAATACGGGTTTTAATGTACTGAGCATTACGAACGTAACCAATGAAGTGGTTGCCTTTTAACTCAAATGTTTTAGTGAATGAACCAATGTGCGCTGAGTAACGTAAAATATAGTCTTTTACTGTCCCCTCTTTAAATCCATTTGAATTAGAGTACGGAAGATTTAGACGGCGCTCAATTTCGGGAGAGATAAAGACTTTTAATTGTTCTGACACTAAATTAGCATCAAGAATGACAACAAAGTCTTTTGTGAAGAAATTAATAATATCGTCGTTACTTGTGGCTGTTGATGTTAAGTCAATATTCAAACCAGATGCACTTAAATCTACTTGATTGGTGTGCGGATGATTAGTAATACCCTTACCCTCAAAGTTTTGTACTTTGATTTTTTCATCACCTGTTAAAATGTATTGCGCCATATCTTGGCGTAATGCTGCCACTGCCGCTTCTTGGTCATCTGACATTGCGTCGATGTTTTCCGTTTGTAAACCTAACCATTCACGCCATTCACGAGCATAACCTGTTTTAAAGATTGGTACAGGGTCGCCGTAATGGTCATAAACAACCTTATCTAGCGTTTCTGGCTCTTGTCCTGACATTGAACGATTAACATATCCTGCATCGCTTGAAACACGGTATAGCGCTGCTGTTTTGCCAATGGAGATAGGTGTACCTAACGATAACAAATCATCAAGTAATGGTGCGCCCTCATCATCACGGATAACACGGGTGGTCACGTTATCTACTTCACGCCAGTAATCTTGGGTTAAGATTGCGGCTTGATTAACTTCAATAGCATTGCCGTGTGTTGCG
This sequence comes from Gilliamella sp. BG2, assembly GCF_046635645.1. Classification (NCBI taxonomy): domain Bacteria; kingdom Pseudomonadati; phylum Pseudomonadota; class Gammaproteobacteria; order Orbales; family Orbaceae; genus Gilliamella; species Gilliamella sp. BG2. The sequence goes on along the minus strand of NZ_JBIDFF010000032.1, from coordinate 9,253 downwards.
CTCATTTGGTTTTGAGTATTGTTAAAGATTTGACGGCTTGCTTTTAACTGATTCCAAGCCTGTGCCACTTGGGCAGAGTTGGTAATTAATTTTTTATTAAAAATAATCTTTTCGTTCTTCATTATTGCTCCTTAAGCTTTACGAACTCGAACTTGTTCAGCGGTTGCGCCAACGGTATAGGTTTCAAATGCATAAAACAGCACCGCATCAGTACCGCTTGCTTTTTTTAGTGTACCGTCACCGTTAGATGCTAATTTGTCACCAACTGTTAACGCTTCACCTGCTTTTACTAAAACATGATAAGTGACACCATCTTCACAAATAATGGCGATGCCTGATGTGTCATTCGGTACATTGTCACGGATATCATGACCACCTAGATAATCATTTGTGATGACTAAGGCTTGGGTTTGCTCACCTGCTGCCGAATGTTTCATTAACTTATTGTTAACCACGGCAACCAAAGAACATGGAGCAATCGCTTCACCTGTTTTTAAGTCAATTGTTTGCGGGTCATTTTTACGTGCAGGACCACCAATCACGGTTTTAAATCGAATCATTACTCTGGAGCCTCCATGTTTAATAGTGAATTATCTGAATTATTAGCAAAACCACCGCTAATAGGCGCTGTTTTAACGCACTGTGCGTATAAGGCATCTAACGGCTCACCAGATAGCGCATTGACTGCAGTTTGTGTCATGTTGAACTTGGCTTTTACCGCTTCCCGTTTAGCGGATAGTTCTTTTTCTGTGTTTGCATTTACTGCTAATTCAAGACTTGTAACCTTGTTCATCAATGCTTTAGCCCATGCTGGTGCATCTTCGGCATTAGTTGCATTTTTCTTCTCCTGTTCAGCTTTTTTCTTTTCTTCTTCCTCAGAAGTTTTCTTTTTTTCAATTGCTTCTTTGGTTGTTTGCTCGTTATAAGCCTTTAACAGTTGCTCATCTGATAAGCTGTCAGTCTTAATACCTGCAGCATTTAGAGCTAGTAAGATTTTTTCTTTCATTAAGTCTTCTTCCTCTTTTTGATTAAATTTAAATACGCTTAAAACCTCTTTAATGGTTTTGCTAATTACATTGCTTATTGAATCTTCTGAACACTCAATAAGACTTACATTTTCAATTGGCGATTTTTCACCGTTGGAGTTAACAAAAATGCCCACTCCGTCATCTGGCGTGGCAGCACCTTGTTTATCGGGTAGTATTGCGACATGATCGAACTTCATATTTCGAGCTATTGACTTGTACCGTTTGCCTTTTGATGTTCCTGATTGATTATCGGGCGTGTAAGTTAGCCCCGTTGATACATGAATTGGTGTAGTGTTTTTCCCGCTCATCATGTCATCAAGCCGATTTACAAGCATTCGCCCTTTTTCGGTACTTTCAGCAAATTTCCTATCGATATACGCATCCATGAGTACCCTATCGTTAGATTTGCGAACATTTCTACCCCAAGCACCGATATAGAAGTTATTGATAGCCTGAGGATTTAATGCGGAAACGTGCTCATTATTTATTCGTGGATGGTCAAGTGGCATTAAATTATCATTCAATGTCATGTACGATTTGTTAATTTCATCTGCCGGGTAGAAAATTCCATTCATGACAATATCATCCACGATAGGGACCACATCATTGATAACAATGTGCTCTTTACCGTCGATGATTTGCGTTGATATTTTGGATTTACTATTAACGACAGATAAAACATTTACACTTTTAAGTGTCATGCTTTACCTCGTGTGGATTTTAGATGTAAAAAAACCGCCGAAGCGGTTTGGGTGATTCGGTTATGAATGCCTGATAACGAAAAGCACTTCCGCTAAACAGCCTAGTTGATATCTTCCGTAACTAGTGCTTGCCTGCTCAATTAAACGCTTTAATTGCTCCTCGGCGTCATCTGGAAGTGGTTCCATATTAATGAGTTCAGAGGCAATATCTACTAATGATTCATCGTCTTTCACTTTAACCCCTTATCTAATGACTCAAAAAACTTAAATAATTCTGGATATAAACGTTTTTTTGCTTCAAATGGATTTTCAATATACAACGAAAACGACTCGGCAACAAACTCCATTTTATTATATTGAGCGTACTTACTAATTGCATGCGCCCAACCGCGATCCAACGCTTTCCAGATGATGTCGTCAATTTCTTCTCGATAATGATAATGCAATGCATGTCCCATCTCGTGAGCATAAATACCTCTTGGTGTGGATACAGCACTCCACGGCATATAATCCATTTCGTGAATTATTTTAGCTAATTGCTCATTCTTACCTTTGATGGCTATCAGCATAGAACTTCGCTTATACCCTTTCGTTTTGCTGTGTAAATCAGATTCTAGCAATGCTTTTTTATCAACACTATCTGATGTAATAAGAAGCGCTTTAGCTTCGTGTGAGTATGCGGCTAGCATTTCTTTAGGAGGCTCTCTATATTTATAGACATCCCCTGTTATCGAGCCTGTGTATCTAAATTGAGGTAAATCAAATCGTTTCTGTATTTCTGATACCAACTGTAAGCACGGCGCCAATTCTTTAGTATCAATATCCTGTGGTAGGTTTGAGGTTTCAGTAATGTGTTTTCTTGCCCACTCATTAGCCTCTTCGACAGAATTTAAACTTTGTTGTTTCGGTCTGTTTTGCTCACGCCAGTCATCAGATTCTTTTAATAATCTATCAATACTAGCTTGATTATATGGCTCACCTTTTTCATTAAGCAGTACCGTTACTTGAGCGCAATAACAATTAAATCGGTTGCCATTCTCTTCATACCAATCAGCCACTTGCTCAACAGTATAAACCTTACCGTGCCTATCGACATGTGTTGACCTAGAATTAGGCTTTAAAGCAGACATATGTAATAAGCCTGTTTTTAACCCTAACTCTTCTTGCGTTCGTTTAGTTTCATCCCACGTTGCTTGACGAAGAGCGCCTACTTGTTCAGTCTGCGCTATGGCTTTAGCTCTGCTATATGAAACATCAATACGCTTACTGATAATATCGGCTGTTTCTCGTGGGTTAATCCCTCGGGCTACAGCGCTACTTAAAACCGTACCTAAATCACTCTTTAGATTATCTGCAAGTCCTTTCCAGTCGTTGAATGTTGCTGTATATGCAAGCCCAATTCGACGAATGTAAGCATCACTAAATAACAGTGATTCCAGTGATGTAGCTTGTGAATAAAGTGGTGATTGAACGGATAGATTATGAAAAGTGCGATTAGTCCCCATTTGATACATATCAGCAACAAACTTACCTGCCCAAAACTTCTCAATACCGCCATCAATTAAGTTTTCATCAACAATTTCTTGAATGCGAGTTAACACCCTAGCAAGTTGATTGCCGTCAACAGTGTAATTAACACTAGCATTAACGACATAGAGTGTATTATCAACGAATATCGCTGTTTTAATCGGCTCTTTAGCATAGTAGCCTAAGCTTAATTCGATATGCTCAATAATTGATTGTTTGATTGTTTTGTAGCGTTTTTGTATTTCGCTACGCATTTGGAGAATTTGTTTGTTGGTGAGTGTAGGGTTGTTTTTACTTTTCGGTAGTATCGGATTCTTTGGAATCGGCTTTATTATCTTCGGTCTTTTCAATATCGATATCCTCTAAATCAGGATCGGGCTCATAACCACCAACTTCTCGTATTTCATTTGGTGTAAACACAGGAATGCCTATAGATTGTTGCGCTTTGACGTTCACGTCTGACATTTTGAGCATTAATTCGATTTTTTCAGCTTGGCTCGGTGCTAACAAGTCGGACCATTTAAGAGTGAGCGTACCGTTAACTAGTGGTTGAATAACTTTTAGCGTAATAAGCTGATTAACAAACTCTTTGATTAATGTGCTCAAAAAACCATTACGTCGAGACATTCCTCGTTTTGCGTAATCTGTCTTATCTTCATCTGATGCTAACCGCCCCGTTTGTTGTCCAAAAATAATGGTAAATGGCATTCTGACAGAGGCAGCAAAACTATTTGCGGATACCGACCATCCTGAACTCGGATCGGCGGGAGCAACCGATAAAATATTCGCTGTCGCACCTGCTGTAATTAGTGCGCTGTCTGTACCTGAGTTTAACAATGCGATTTGTCGGTTTAATGCATCAGCAGGCTTTTCAAAGCCTCGCTTTCTTAACTCTCGCTCCAGTTCTTCCATGTCGGTATCAGTGTCATAATTCAGATGAACTTGCCTGCTAGCATTCTTTAGGAAGCCCTCTGCGCTACCGCCTGAGTATTTCATCATGTCGATTAAATCGTTATAACCAACCTCAAGCTGTGATTCACCATCATCCATGGAATTAATGACGGATGTTTCATTAAGTATGACCACCCTGTTTGGATGTATCCTGCGAGAGATATTGGGCTTGCCTGACTTGTCACCTACCGCTATTTCATTAAATTGGTACATTGTTACTTGGCCATAGTTTTCGTCGGCTTCGTCATTATTCCATTCGCAAGCCGTTAACTGAGCTTCCCAAGCAGGGATTAGCTTAACAATGGCATCTTTTGGTTCAAGTCGGTTCAATACGACCGTATCAACTGGTTCTTCCCATTTTCTGCTATCTCGTAATTGAATAATGAGTCCTGAATATCTACCCACAATTCCGCGCTTATCCGCTTCGGTGATAGCTGACCACAATTTATCGTTAAATAAATCAGTAACTATTTTCTCCCAAGTTGTTAGCTTTGAGTCTTGCTCTCGGATGTCGCCATCAATAAATTTAGGGTAATCTAGCCAACAAATATCACTTAATCGTTCAACAAAGCCACGGGCTGCACTGTTTCGCTTATATAGTTTATAGAAATCTGAGAAAGTGAGATTTTCTGGATAACCAAACTCGCGATCGATAAATGCCCTTTTAGTGTTACTAACCAATCCTTGTGATGCATACGCTAACCGTTGTCTACTTATATCCTGATTGCTATTAATTGCGGTTTGAGCAGCGTTTAATAACTGCTTGTCTGTTAAATTCGAATAACCCATTGTTACCTCATAAATAATCCTGCTGAGCGTTTGCGTTTATTTCGATTAGCCACAGCAAAATATCTAAACGCATCCGCACCGTGTGATGTATGGTCATGTAGCGGTTTATCTCGCCAACAGCCGTTTTTATCATCCCATGCTTTTCGATAGGCTTCTAAATTAGCAATACCTTGTTCGCATTTGCTTGAATCAAATGCACAAAGAGGAAGAATTTCACGAACCGATTCGATACCATCATCAACACTTAGCCTTGGTGCTACATTAAATTTAATGCTGTATTTCTCACCGTCAATTTCATAGCCTTCTTTTGCTATCTGTTTACGGCTCTTACCATTACCCGATAATTCACGATTATCAATATCATGCGGTGCCCAATGCTCAGCATATTCATAGCCAAGATTTTGTGATTTGTCTTTTAGGACCTTCATGTAGTGCCTGAGACCCTCGCCACTATTTTCGTAGTAGTCGATGATGTGAAATTCTTCACCCACTTTGCGCACAAACCAAATAGCGGTTGAATCACCAACTCCCAAGTCCCAATAGGTATAAACTGGTAAATGGCTATTATCAGGTAGTACGGTAATGCGTTTTTCTTTGTATAGCTCTCTGAATTGCCTTGCATAGTAAGCACCCTCGATTGATTGCTCAAATGCTTCACTTGGAATAGATGGATATTCGCGCTTCATATCATCGCCAAGCGTTTTCTCTTTAGCGTGATACCAAGCTTTTTGTTGTTCGGTTAAGTCGATACCATGCTTAGCTTTTATTTCGCTAAAATACTCTTCTAATCGAGTTGGTATCGGTTCAACTGGAGGAATTGCGTATAGCGGATTTTTCCACCAAGAGAAAAAAAAGAACTTCCAATCAAGTGATGATAATGGCTTTCCTTGAATATGGGCTTTTTCAGCTGTATTACAGTAATCGTAAAAATAACCACTTTTACCCTCAGCGGTACTTTCTATTGTAATGAAACAGCCTGTAGCAACCGCCTCAAACGCACCCGTGACGATTTCCTTGGCTTTATCAGGAAACTTAGCACAAATCTTACCAAACTCAGAAACATGTAAGTAACGCAGTGTACCACCACGGAATGAAGTTGATACATAAAGCGAACCGCCTTTTTTAAAGACCAACTCACCAGCCGCATCATTGCTTGCAGGATTTGCTTGTTTTATTTCTTCGGGTAGTCTGTCATAAGCATATTTAACTTTTTCTCTAAATAATCTTTTAGCATCATTTAAAGTGTGAGCTATCAACGCACATTTAGCTGATTCAAATAAAGCGGCATCTAACTGAATAATACATACTTCGGTAGTAAACCCTAATTGACGAGCTTTTAAAATGATATTCCTTGTATGCATCCCCTCGAAGTATTCAAGCTGTTCGGGGGTCATTGTGAAGCGAATTTGCTTACCTGCTTTATCCGTGATGTGGTAGAGGTTATTTAAACGCCAAAGTTTATTACTGAGTTTTTTTAAATGACCAGGAGATAACATTAACCCTCCTGTGATAGTTTATCCATTAAATCCGAAAGTTGGCCAACTGAATTATCTTTTGGTGTATCATCAATGTTGTAAGCTTGACGCTCTAAAGTGATTAAATTTTTCAACGTTTCACTTAATGCTTTCATTGATTTCACCCTTTCAGGTATAGATATGACGGACATATAAACTTCATTGAGTTTGTCCCTGCCGTTTTGGTCTGGATTTGCTAATAACTCACCAAGTTTTTTGAATGCCTCTATATCAGCACATTCAGCTCCAAGCTCCTCAAATAAGGCGTTGGTAATATTACGAGCTTTACGAATATCGCCTCGGTGTTCCATGCGAACATTGGCGATTACCTCAGCATTAGCTTCAATGAGTATCCGCTCGTTTAACTTATTTTCACTGGATACCTGAGTGGATACCTCTTTTTTGGATACCAATGAGTCTGCTTTGTTTTTAATTTTTGAGCTTAAATCTCTTTCCCATCCATCACGCTTTGCTCTTTTATTTATTGCGCCGTGAGTTATTCCGTGTTGTGAAGCTATCTCTCTTATAGATAGTAATCCAGCCCTGTAGGCTGATTCGATAGCCTCCCAGTCTGGCTTTTTCATAATCTTTCCTTTTATGCAGCCAGAATAAATTTAATCTGACCTTTTGTATTAAATATTGTTGAGCATCGAGCCTCAAAATCTTTGTAATCAATACAACCTTTTGCGATAGTTGTTATTGCTATTAACTGATCTTCTACTGCTTTTAGTGCATCTGGTTTTAAGAATTGATGGATTTTTTCGCCTTTCTTGGTGCGCTCTTTGATACTTTGATAAACCTTTTTAGGTAGCACGACACCATAAACCCACTTCTGGGTTATCAGTCCAAATAATGATGGACAACCGCCAATATGATTATTGAATGGCAAGTTAGTCATTTTTGATAATGCCTGATAAAAAGGTTGTTGGAATCGCTTTTCCCATGTTTGCGGTTGACTATAAGTTAGTATTGCTAATACTTGCTCATCTGTATAAGTAACAGCCTGAGAACGAATAAGCTTATCAATTTGCTCATCACACCATATCTCAAAGTCAACAGATAACCAACGTGCAAATCTAACCGCTAATTTAGGGTGAATCCAAGTACCACCACCACGATCCTTTCTGGCTCGGCTAGTTTTTACATACGGGATTTTCTGGTATGTAGATTCTAAAGCATTGATATAATTAACTGTATCAGGCAGAATTAGCCAGTCATTTGGACGTTTACCAAATCTTGATGCCGCTTCTGTTGCGTTAATCCATCCATCATCATTGAAACCAACTTGATGACCCTTAAAATCGAATTTAATAATATTCATGGTATTCTCCATTAGAAATGAGTTTTAGTCACACAGGGAACCAGTCAAGAGAGGTAACCATGAAAAACCATCTGATTCCCTCTAAAACTCATTCCTAAGTGGCTCTTGTTGTTAATTGCCGTGTGATGGCAAATTTCAGACATAAAAAAACCGCAATTAAGCGGTTTGATTAAATATGCAGTTATTTTTTATAACCGCCCAGGATTTTTTATACTTTATGCGGTAAAAGTGAATAGTTATTTGCTTTTGCTTTTGATGTATTTTTCTAAATTACTAATATCTGGTTTACTATCGTACAGATTTTTGTAACTAAATAAATCTAACACTAATAATGCGTCATTCACCATATTGTATGCATCCTTAGCCATGGATTTGCAACCATACTTGTCTTTTGAGTATTCAATAAATCTCAACGCACAATCTAATTTGTCACAAACCCAATTATCTACCCATTCTGGTAAATCGTGGTTGGCTCTCATTTTATTTAAATCGCATATTGCGGCGTCTAATTGACTTAGCGTGAACTCTTGCCAATGTGATGATTCTTCATATGGTTTTAATCTCTGCATTTTGGGTAACCAGTTATCTTCGTCGCATTTTATTTCACCAGTCACTTTAAACATAAATATATTTTCTTTACCAAGTAGCGTTAGCATTGGTTGAATGATGTTATCAAGCAAGGTTAATCCCCACACTGGAAACCAATTTCTAACTTCTACAGTTGGTGATTCGTGATGTAGTTTACCAATATAAACCGGGTAAATCCCGTACGCTAAAGCGTAATGGGTATAATTCATTTGAATATATTCTTTTGAAACACGTTTAAATATCGCCATTTTTACCTCTTTAATTACTAATCTCTCTTATCGCCCTTTTATCCGCATTACATCTCTCAATAACACTTAGCAAATGCTCGTTATATCTGAGACTATCGCCGAATGTCATTGTTTTAGACGGTAAATTCGGCAGACAATCACTTAATAGGTTTGCTGGTATCGGTCGATTGACGTAAACCTTTCGCTCTGTTGTACAGGCTACTAGAAATAGACACAGGCACAAACTGATTAGCACAGTCATTATTCTTGAGTTGCTCATTGATTCGCTCCTGCCGTTCTAGTGATTGGTTTTCTAGCTCACGTTTGCTCTGCTCGTTATCTGCTATGATTTGATTGTTTTTAGCGATATTCTGCTCCAACTGTTCGATTTTTCCGAACAGTTCAGCTTTATCTTTTTGTAGCCGTTTCTTCTCTTGATAATTGCTGTAACCGAAGTAGACAACAAAGGCAAAAGCGGAAATAGTTAATGCCGTGTTCGCTATATTTACTTTTGACAATTTGAACATGACGAATCACTCAACAATAACGATACAAATAAAAACCAACCCCAACCGTTAACATCATTAACAGCCATTATTGAAGCGAT
>NZ_JBIDFF010000031.1:0-15934 GCF_046635645.1 Gilliamella sp. BG2 | reverse complement strand
TATCATTGATTTAGATATGCAAGAAGCCGACGAAGAAGCGCAGTTAAAGGCGTGGAAAAAATATCGAATCTTGTTAACGCGTGTTGATGCGTCTGATATCAACGCTGTATTCCCTGAAAAACCACAATAAAATCAAGACACACTATCAATCTTCAACTTACAATACTCAACAGCGTCAGCTAACATCACAAAATCAGCGATATCATATAGTGTTTTTGCTGTTTGATAGAACACGTAATTGTGCTCGTTGTCGCTGTTGATAATGTAGCATTCGCCCGTAATTTCATTTTCGAAGTCCTCGGGCGTTTGACGAATGTAAATTGGTAGCGTGTAGTTTATTGTTATCATGATAAGCGAAAGTGTGAACTTTTTGGGTATTTTATATTGATTGTATTTTGATGTGAATTTGTGATGTGAAATTTTGAGAAAATGGTCGCAAAAAGTGTTAGAATATGTGAGAATATAATTGAATAACTTATTGATATTTAACGATGAAAAAATCGATAAAAAGTACTGTATATTCTAAGTTATTTTTGTAACCGATTGATTTATAATGATATGTTTTCGGATTGCAAATCCGTCTACCTCGGTTCGACTCCGGGACGCGCCTCCATTTTTTAAATTAATCAATTTTTATTTTTTTCAGTTATATTTATTTTTTAATTTTGTAAGCTAATTTATTAACATTATTTATGGGCTACTTTAATTATCATGCAAAAGCAAAGAAGTTAATCAAAAATGGTAAACTTGTTAGATATGAGTTTGTGGATAATTGGAATGGTATTAAACCTGCATTAGTTTTATATTTTAAAGAGGTTAATCCCATGCCAATTAGAGAATACCGATGGGATGAATATTTACCATTATTGAATAATAAAACCTAACTTATCCTACTTAAATAAAGTGAGAAGTGTCGAGAAAAGCAATAACTGAAAGTTTTTTATAGCTTGGAATATAATAAATTTGCCAACAGATAGGCTAAAGCGTAAAATGCCCATCCTATTTTGCTTAACCTATTACTTATAAGTAATACTGACCTGAAATCAGAGGCATTTTTAATGACAAATTTATATGCAAAACCAGAATTACTTTCTCCTGCCGGTTCTTTAAAAAATATGCGTTATGCTTTCGCATATGGTGCAGATGCTGTTTATGCCGGCCAACCGCGATATAGTTTACGAGTTCGTAATAATGAATTTAATCATGAAAATCTAGCAATTGGCATTAACGAAGCACATGCTCAAGGTAAGAAGTTTTATGTAGTTGTGAATATAGCACCACATAACTCGAAGTTAAAAACTTTTATTCGTGATTTAGAACCCATTGTAAATATGAAACCTGATGCCTTTATCATGTCAGATCCAGGTTTAATCATGTTAGTTCGCGAACATTTTCCTGATATGGAAATTCACTTATCTGTACAATCGAATGCTGTTAACTGGGCAACAGTAAAATTTTGGCATAAAATGGGATTAACTCGAGTCGTTTTATCGCGTGAATTATCACTTGATGAAATTGCTGAAATCCGTGAAAAAGTTCCTGAAATGGAGTTAGAAGTGTTTATCCATGGTGCATTGTGTATGGCATATTCTGGGCGCTGCTTGCTTTCGGGCTATATTAATAAGCGTGATTCAAATCAAGGGACATGTACTAATGCCTGCCGTTGGAAATATAAAGTTGCTGAGGGTAAAGAAGACGAAGTGGGGCAAATTGTACATAAATGTGAACCGATCTCGGTAAAACAAGTTGAACCAACATTAGGAATTGGTCAAACTACTAGTAAAGTATTTATGCTTGAAGAATCAGGTCGCCCAGGTGAATATATGCAAGCTTACGAAGATGAGCATGGTACATATATTATGAACTCAAAGGATTTAAGAGCAGTGGAACTAGTAGATGATTTAACAAAAATTGGTGTACATTCGCTCAAGATTGAAGGAAGAACTAAATCTTTTTATTATTGTGCAAGAACAGCACAAGTGTATCGCCAAGCTATTGATGCGGCGAGTGAAGGTAAACCTTTTGATCCTCGCTTGTTACAAGAGCTTAATGCACTTGCTCATCGAGGGTATACGGAAGGATTTTTACGTCGCCATAAGCATGAAGAAATGCAAAACTACGAACATAGCCATTCAGTTTCGGAAAGGCAACAATTTGTTGGTGAGTTTAGTGGTGAGCGATTAAATGGATTGGCTGAAGTTATCGTAAAAAATAAATTTTCTGTTGGGGATAGCGTTGAAATGATGACGCCGAAAGGTAATAAAATTTTCACGATTGAGCGAATGGAAAACAAAAAAGGACAACCTGTTCCTGCTGGTTTAGGCGATGGCCATATTGTTTATATTCCGATTTCTGAAAAAATCGATTTAAATTATGCATTATTAATGCGTAATTTTGATTAGTTTGGTTAAGCATAAAAAACTGTTCGGGATGTCCGAACAGTTATATTAAACAGAATTTTATTATTGACGAATTAAATTGTCTCCATAACCTATCCATTTATAGGTAGTTAACGCTTCGAGTCCCATTGGTCCGCGTGCATGTAGTTTTTGTGTACTAACTGCTACTTCTGCACCTAATCCAAATTGCCCACCATCAGTAAAACGTGTTGATGCATTGACATAAACTGCAGCTGCATCAACCTGATTTACGAACTGTTCTGCATTAAGCAAGTTACGCGTGAGAATGGATTCCGAATGACCCGTACCATACTCGCGGATATGCTCTACAGCCAATTCAAGTGAATCAACAATGATCACGTTTAAATCTTTTGATAACCATTCTTGCTGTAATTCTTCATTTTTTACTGGTAGGATAGTTGCATTACCTGTTTTTAATATGTCATAACAGTTTTGGTCAGTATGTAATACGACGTTATTATCTGCCATGACCTGACAAAGTTTTGGTAAAAACTTCTCCGCAATATTTCGGTGGACTAGTAACGTTTCAAGCGTATTACAAGTGCTTGGACGCTGAGTTTTGGAGTTGACAATAATTGGTAGAGCATTATCAACATCAGCACTTTCATCAACAAAAATGTGACAGACTCCAATACCACCTGTAATGACAGGTATTGTTGAATGTTCACGGCATAATTTATGTAAAGATGCACCACCTCGGGGGATAATCATATCGATATACTTATCGAGTTTAAGTAACTCATGAATATATTTACGATCAGGATTATTAATACATTGAACAGCTGTTTGGGGTAAACCAACTTGTTTTAACGCTTTTTGAATAACAGAAATTGTGGCCATATTAGTATTGATTGTTTCTTTACCCCCGCGAAGTATTGCGGCATTGCCTGTTTTTAAACAAAGAGCTGTAATATCAATTGTTACATTTGGTCGAGCCTCGTAAATCGCACCAATAACGCCAAGTGGCACTCTGTGACGTTGTAACTTTAAGCCGTTTTCTAAAGTAGAACCATCAATGATTTGACCAATAGGATCAGTTAATGAAATGATTTTACGGACATCATTGGCAATAGATGATAGTCGTTTGGGTGTTAAGAGTAGACGATCTAAAATGGCTTCGTTTAAATTTTGTTTTTTCGCCGCTTGGATGTCCTTTTCATTTGCAATGAGTATACTTGCGCTATGCTGTTCTAATAAATCAGCAATAACCATCAACGTGTTGTTTTTCATTGCGGTAGGACATTGTGCTAGTTGATATGAAGCAAGTTTAGCAGTTTTACCCATTTGCTGTAACATTGTTATCACCACTATTTTATATTACTATTTAATTGTTTTATATTATTTATTTCTTTTAATAATGATTGCTTATCATCATCAGTCATATAATTTAAATCTATCTACTGCTAACCAATTAGCAATTATACCTCCAATAGCTAATCCTATAATTTTTTTCCTTTCTTGTTTATAATTTATTTTATTATCATATCATCACGATGAACAGCAACGTGACCATATTCATAGCCAATAATTTGACTAATTTCTTGAGAATGATGCCCAGCAATTTGCCTTAAAGCATCACTGTTATAACGACTGACACCTCGCGCAATGCGTTTGCCAGATTTGTCGCAAATATCAATAACTTCACCGCGAGAAAAATCTTTCTCTACGCTGATAATTCCTTTAGGTAATAGCGAACTACCATTATTTAAAATCGCATTAACAGCACCATCATCTAATAACACTTTGCCTGCTTTTGGTGCGCCAAACAACCAGTGTTTACGATGTTCTAATGGTGTTTTTTGCGGTGAAAAATGTGTTCCAATCGGTTTATTATTGACAATATCAATAATAACATTTGGTTTATTTCCTGCAGCGATAATAACTTCTATACCCGCACTTCCAGCTACCTCAGCTGCTTGTAATTTTGTGCTCATACCACCCGTGCCAAGCCCTGAAACACTACCACCTGCGATACTTCGCAAATTATCGTCAATATGATCAATTTCATGAATTAACTTGGCATTTTTATCAGCTCTTGGATCGGCTGTATAAAGACCTTCAATATCGGTTAATAAAATCAACTTATCTGCTTCAGCTAAAATGGCAGCTAGCGCTGATAAATTATCATTATCGCCAACTTTAATTTCTGCCGTTGCAACAGCATCATTTTCATTGATGACAGGAACAATATGATTATCTAACATTGCTTTTAAAACGTCTTGGGCATTTAAAAATCTTTCACGATCTTCAAGGTCTGCACGGGTAAGTAACATTTGACCAATATAGATCTTATAGATTGAAAATAGCTGTTCCCAAAGTTGAATAAGCTTACTTTGTCCAACAGAAGCAAGTAATTGCTTTGAAGCAACAGTATTAGGTAGGGTAGGGAAGTTAAGATATTCGCGTCCAGCTGCAATTGCACCAGATGTAACAATGATAATTTTATGTCCATCTTGATGTAGACTTGCGCATTGTCTTATTAACTCAACTATTTGTGCTCGATCAAGTTGTTTTGTTCCACCTGTTAGTACACTGGTGCCTAATTTAACAACCACGATTTGTTGTTTTTTAATAGTCATAGCATATTCTTATTTTTTCACGTTATATAACAGACTTCATCCAATTTACTGATTGTGTTAATGCCTGATGCAAACTTTTTTGTAACTGTGTTTTAGGTACAGTTATTACTTTATTTTGTTTGATTGAATGAATTAATTTTGCTTCACAAAGATCGCTTAACTTATCATCCTCAAAGATGATATTCATAACAGGTACATGACAAGCATGAGTTAAAAGTCCTTGATTTTTTAGTGAAAAATAATTTAATTCTGCTGCCAATTGTTGGTTGGATATTGAAGGTAATCCCAAACGACTAGCTAACATATCTTTATAACTATTCGGTAGATTTTTTTGCAGATCTTTATCAACAAAAATTTGATGAATAAACGGAGTAAAGTTAAATACGCCTTTTATTTTATTTGGCATCAAATAAGCTAAACGTGTGGCAATATGCGAACCAAATCTAAATCCAGCAACAACAATCCGATGATCATCTATCCATGGAACAGAAGACAACTTCTTTAATATAGCTTGATGAATTTGGCTACTATTTTGTGATAAAGCAAAGTTACGGCTATAACCAACAGTTGGTAGATCAACAGTTAGCATGGCAAATCCATGCGGCGCTAAAAATTCACTAAAATAACGATAATAATCGATCTGCAAATTGCCTAACGCATTACAAATCAACACAACAGGGCAAGTCCCTTCGCATTTTGGTAAATGTAAAATTGTTTTGACACTACGATTATCGACTTTAAATTCCAGTTCTTTTATCAAAAATGGCGAAAATTGAAGAGCTTTTGCATAATACTGATAAGCGCATGTTTGGGCATACATTGCTAGTTGGTCATTTTTAAAATGAGGATAACTAGCAATACTTGCATATATGCTGGCTATGAGATAATAATCGTGTAAATTATTTTTATTTTCATCTATAAGATTTGCTTCATCAATTGATTCAGCTTTAGCTTGCCATACTGCCGCTTGATTTAAAAATTCATAGACCCAGTTGCCAGATTGATAACCAACAACAGTGTCTAGCCGGGTATCATTTGTGTGGCGTCGAGTTGAAGCGGCAATTTTTGATAAAACCGCTTCAGCCTCTAATTTGGGTAATCCACGCCAATGCCACAAAATGGGATTAATAATTCGATACCATCTGGAGTCAACTTCCCCATCTAAGGCGCTAATGCTACTACCATTACTATTATCAATGCGATTGATAAGTGTTGAAGTTTCAGGATAATCAAATTGTGGTTTAAATATCTGTTCAGTTAGATTTTCGGTAGTTGCCATAACAACCTTAACTTCCTTATCAATTATTTATGATCGCTAATAGGTTTAACAAACATAACACCTGTATCCCATGGCTGTTCAATCCAAGTATCTTGTGCAATATCGACAACATAATCATCAACAAGTGGTTTACCAGCAGGTTTTGCAAAAATAGTTACGAAGTGAGCTTTAGGGTACATTTCGCGAATTGTATGAGCAGTGTTACCAGTGTCAACTAAATCATCAACAACAATAAAACCTTCACCATCGCCATTAGCTTGTTTTAATATTAGTTTTTCACGTTGATGATCATGATCATAACTTGAAATACAAACGGTATCGACATAGCGAATACTTAATTCGCGCGCTAAAATTGCCGCTGGAACTAATCCACCACGACTAACGGCAATAATACCTTTCCATTGATTTGCAGGTAATAAGCGTTCAGAAAGTTGGCGCCCATAGGATTGCAACATTTCCCAAGTAACATTGAATTTTTTCTTTTCAGCAATAAGTTCTGCTTTATGTTGTTTTTTGGCTTGGATTTCTTCTTCTGTTAATAAAATTTGATCTGTTGACATTGAGTAACCTGCAATTTTAATCGATTGTATGAATAAATAAATATTAATGAACTAAAAATAGATGTAAAATTGCACCTTATTATAATGTGATTCAATAAAAAAAACCACTCATTAATTTATTACATACTTAATATTGAGGTTATATTATGCTTTCTACCTTAACGCCTAAATTTGTTTGGCAGATTTTTAATGATATCTGTAAAATTCCGCACCCATCTCACCATGAACAAATGATAACTAAATATATCGTCGATTTTGCTAAAACTCATGGTATTGATTGCAAACTTGATAAAGTAGGTAATATTTTGTTAAGTAAACCTGCTACCAAAGGTATGGAAGAGTGCCCATCAATTGCATTACAGGCTCATATGGATATGGTGCCACAAAAAAATGAAGGTACTAGTCACGACTTTTTAACTGACCCAATTCAAGCTTATGTTGATGGCGAATGGGTAAAAGCCAAAGGAACGACATTAGGTGCTGATAATGGCGTTGGGTTAGCATCTGCATTAGCTGTTTTAATTGATCCTGCTGTTGAACATGGACCAATTGAAGTATTGATAACAGTATCAGAAGAAACTGGTATGCACGGAGCCTTTGGTTTACAACCTAATTGGCTAAAAAGTCACTATCTAATTAATACTGATTCTGAAGATGAAGGCGAAATATTTACAGGTTGTGCTGGCGGCGTTGACTTTACTACAACCTTTGCTGTTACTTATGCAGTAATGCCAGAAAAGCATGATTGTTATATGAACATTTCACTTAAAGGATTAAAAGGGGGGCATTCAGGTTGTGATATTCATCTTGGTCGTGGAAATGCAATTAAATTGATGGCTCGCTTTTTAGCGCAATATGCACAAGATATCTCGTTTAGATTAGCTGATATAAAAGGTGGTTCACTACGTAATGCGATCCCAAGAGAAGCCTTTATTGAAATTACACTAAATAAACAAGATCTGCCAAAATTAGAAGCCATTGTTAAACAGTATCAAACAATTTTACACAGTGAGTTAGGTCATGTAGAACCTGCTATCGAAATAACGTTATCGGAAGTTGAATCAAACAAAGTAAAACGTGTATTAACTACAGAGCATCAAAATAAAATCATAAGCTGGTTAAATTCAGCGCCTAATGGTGTAGTTAGAATGAGCGATCAACTTCATGGTGTTGTTGAAACATCGCTCAATTTAGGTATTGTTAGTATTGAGGACAATCAACTGAATGTCCATTTTCTTATTCGTTCTCAAGTTGATAGTGCTAAAGATGCGGTTGTATCAACATTGACATCACTTAGCCAATTAGTGGATGCTAATTATGAAATAAGTGGCGGTTATTCAGGTTGGGAACCTAATTTAGATTCACAGCTTTTAAAGCTTGCTAAAGATAAATATCACGAAATTTTTTCTCAGAAAGCCAAAATAATGGTGATTCATGCAGGGCTTGAATGTGGTTTATTTAAACAAAGTTACCCAAATCTGGATATGATATCAATTGGACCAACGATTGTTTCGCCACATTCACCAGATGAAAAAGTTAACATTCAAAGTGTTTATCGTTATTGGGAATTATTGATAGCGATATTAAAATCAGCAACTTTATTAAAATAATCCAACACCTCACCTGCCGATCTTTATCGGCAGGCATTTCGAACAGATTACTCGTGTTTATATTTACTAAAAAACAATTTAATACAACATAATACGTTAGAATATTAGGGTGTCCGCAAAAAATATTTGAAATTAAATTCACAAAAAGTGAATAAAAATTCATTTCGTACTTGTAATAGCCTTATAAATAACCTACTATATGCACATTATTGCATAAAAAATAGATAAGGGTAGGGTATGTTAAAAGCAATTATTGTTGGTGCAAGTGGTTATGCAGGGGCAAAATTAGCTCATTATTTACACAAGCATCCGCATATACAACTTATTGCTTTGACTGTGTCTGAAAACAGCCAAGATGGTGGTAAGCTTATTTCTGATTATGATTTACACCCTCAATTAAAAGGTGTTGTTGACTTACCACTTATTGCCACTGCAGATTATTCTGCCTATATCAATGATCTTGATATAGTTTTTTTAGCTACTGAACATGCAGTCAGCCACAATATAGCTCCTTATTTTTTAGAACATGGTTGTACAGTTTTTGATTTGTCGGGTGCGTTTAGAGTTAACTCTGCTTCTTTTTATTCCGATTATTATGGTTTTATCCATCAGCATCCAAAATGGTTAGATAAAGCAGTTTATGGCTTAGCAGAATGGAATAGTGAACAAATCAAACAGGCACAACTGATTGCTGTACCAGGATGTTACCCTACAGCATCACAATTACCATTAAAACCATTAATCGAGGAGGGGCTATTAGATAATTCACAATGGCCTGTTATTAATGCTGTGAGTGGGGTGAGTGGAGCAGGGCGAAAACCTTCGCATAATAATATATTTTGTGAAGTAAGTTTACATGCCTATGGACTTTTTACTCATCGACACCAACCCGAAATTGCAACACATTTAGGTCAAGAAGTGATCTTTACACCTCATTTAGGCAGTTTTCAACAAGGTATCCACGCCACAATTACTTGCCGAGTAAAAGAAGGCGTTACATCACAAGATATTCTCAAAGCTCTAAATAAATATTACAAAAATAAGCCTTTGATTCGAATTTATCAAAAAGATTGGCCAGCATTAAAATCTGTCATTGGTTTGCCTTATTGTGATATTGGATTTGTATTAAAAGATCGTCATTTAATATTAATTTCTGTTGAAGATAACTTATTAAAAGGCGCAGCAGCACAAGCTGTGCAGTGTATGAACATTCGATATAATTTTGATGAAACCACGTCATTATTATAAAAATGAGTGAATTATTTCAAAGCTCTGTACAAAATTTTTAATGAATTAAAAGTAGGTTAAATTAATAGGAAACTAAAATGAAACCATTAATTATAAAACTTGGCGGCGTATTGCTCGACAATAAAGATGCCTTAAGTAAATTATTTGACGTTATTAGTGAGTACAAAAAAAATTTTCAACGATCATTAATTATTGTTCATGGTGGTGGTACGGTAGTTGATTCATTAATGGATAGGCTTTCTTTACCCGTAGTCCGTCGCAATGGATTACGGGTAACTCCTGCTGATCAAATTGATGTTATTGTTGGTAGCCTTGCTGGCAGTGCCAATACTACTTTATTGTCAGAAGCAAAAAAACAGCAAATAGCAAGTGTAGGACTCTGTTTAGCTGATGGTAATAGTGTAGAAGTTAAACAAATTTCAGAAGATTTAGGTTATGTTGGTGAAGCCAAAGCTGGCGATCCTACATTAATAAATCTACTTATTAATTCGGGGTACCTTCCCATTATTAGCTCGATTGGTATTACTCAAGTGGGACAAATGATGAATGTTAATGCCGATCACGCAGCGGTAGCACTAGCTAAGACCTTAAATGCAGATTTAATATTATTGTCTGATGTAGTTGGCGTACTTGACGAAAACAAACAACGCATTGAATCATTAACTCAATCGCAAGCGGAGCAACTGATTGCTACAGGTGTTATTACAGACGGTATGGTTGTTAAAGTGAATTCAGCTTTCGAAGCCGCCAAGGCCTTAGGACGACCAATTGATATTGCTAGTTGGAAAGAATCCCACCAACTCATCGAATTATTTAATGGGCAATCAGGCACTACAGGCACAAGAATCATTGCTTAGATATTGAGCAGCTATTATATTAAGCTAGTTATCTATATCTAACAATTAATAAAAAAATGTCTTTAACTCATTTTTATCGTCAGTTAATTTAGAAAGGGTATAACATGAAAAAAAGTGGAACAAAAAAGGTTGTGTTGGCTTATTCGGGTGGCTTGGATACATCAGCAATTATTCCTTGGTTGAAAGAAAATTATGGTGGATGTGAAGTTTATGCCTTTGTTGCTAATGTAGGTCAAGATCCAAAAGAACTAAAAGATGTAGAAAAAAAGGCTAAAGCATCGGGTGCAGTTGCATGTAAAATTGTTGATTTAAGAGAAGAATTTGTTAAAGATTACGTATATCCGGTCTTAAAAACAGGAGCCTTATACGAGGGAACTTATTATCTTGGTACCTCAATGGCTCGTCCAATTATTGCAAAGGCGCAAGTTGAATATGCGTTAGAAGTCGGGGCTGATACACTCTGTCACGGAGCGACAGGTAAAGGCAATGACCAAGTGCGTTTTGAAACAACCTATACTGCACTTGCACCACAACTTAAAGTGATTGCTCCTTGGCGTGAATGGGATCTGCGTTCACGCGAAGCATTAATTGATTATTTAAAAGTTCGTAAAATTCCAACAACTGCAACCGTTGAAAAAATTTACAGCCGTGACGAAAACGCATGGCATATCTCCACTGAAGGTGGTGTGTTAGAAAGCACATGGAACCAAGCTAATACAGATTGCTGGGCTTGGACTGTTTCGCCTGAAGATGCTCCAAACCAACCAGAATTAGTGACCATTGGTATTGAAAAAGGCGAAGTAGTTTCAGTAAATGGGAAAAAATTATCGCCATATAACTGTGTTGCAACATTAAATAAAATTGGTGCAAAACATGGTGTTGGTCGAGTTGATATTATTGAAAATCGCTTAGTCGGTATCAAATCGCGTGGTTGTTATGAAACGCCTGGCGGCACAATAATGATGACAGCATTACGTGGTTTAGAACAATTAATATTAGACCGCGACAGCTTTAAATGGCGTGAACAGCTAGGTATTGAAATGGCTTATGTTGTTTATGATGGACGCTGGTTTGCACCATATCGTCGATCAATTCAAGCTGCGGCTGAAGTTTTGGCACAAGACATGACGGGTGAAGTAGTGGTTAAACTTTATAAAGGTAATGCAACTGCCGTACAAAAGAAATCACCAAATAGCCTATATAATGAAGAATTTGCTACATTTGGTGAAGATGAAGTTTATGATCATAGCCATGCAGGAGGATTCATTCGTCTATTCTCATTATCATCACGTATACGTGCTTTAAATGAGGAACAGCAAAAACAAACTGCCAAAAAAGCGAAAAAGTAAACGCCAATTTGCAAATATACTAGTGATAATAATAAATATATACAGGCAACGTCCTGTATATATTGTTCTTGATTAAATTTAATTTTATTATAAAAATAAATATATAAAACGAAAATTGAAATTGTACAGCTAATCATTAAGATAACATTTATTTAAGATAATATTGAGGTAATTATGGCATTATGGGGTGGGCGTTTTAGCCAAGAAGCAGATCAACGATTTAAGCATTTTAATGATTCATTACGCTTTGATTATCGTCTTGCAGAGCAAGATATCATTGGCTCAATTGCTTGGTCAAAAGCATTGGTAACGGTTAACGTTATATCTTATGATGAACAAAAAAAATTAGAAAAAGCCTTAAATGAATTGTTGCTATTGGTTAAACAAGATCCTAACCAAATTTTACAAAGTGATGACGAAGACATACACAGTTGGGTTGAACAAAAACTGATTGAAAAAATTGGCGACTTAGGTAAAAAATTACACACAGGACGAAGCCGTAATGACCAATCAACAACCGACTTAAAATTATGGTGTAAAGACCAAATTCCTCATTTAATTAATACGATAAATCACTTACGCCAATTACTAGTTACAAACGCTGAACAGCACCAAAAAGCCATTATGCCTGGTTACACCCACTTGCAACGAGCACAACCAATTACATTTGCGCATTGGTGCTTGGCTTATTTTGAAATGCTAAGTCGTGATGTCAGCCGTTTAGAAGATACATTGCAACGTTTAGATGTTAGTCCATTAGGCTCAGGTGCATTAGCCGGAACTGCCTATCCAATGGATCGTGAACAATTAGCGCATTGGTTAGGATTTGCTCAAGCAACTAATAATAGTTTGGATTCGGTATCTGATCGTGATCACATTCTTGAACTATTAAATAATGCCTCAATAGGTATGATACACCTATCGCGTTTTGCTGATGATCTTATTATTTTTAATAGTGGTGAAGCCAATTTTGTTGAACTATCAGATCGAGTGACTTCAGGATCTTCACTCATGCCACAAAAAAAGAATCCAGATGCATTAGAACTGATTCGTGGTAAAGTAGGGCGGGTTGCGGGTGCATTAACAGGTGCCTTAATGACCTTCAAAGGTTTACCGCTTGCTTATAATAAAGATTTACAAGAAGACAAAGAGCACCTATTTGATGCACTTGATACTTGGCAAGAATGCTTAGATATGGCAACACTAGTACTAGAGGATATTAAAATTAACTACACAAATTGCCAAGAAGCTGCCAAACAGGGTTATTCTAATGCAACTGAATTAGCTGATTATTTAGTTGCCAAAGGCATACCTTTCCGTGAAGCTCACCACATTGTTGGCGAAGCAGTTGTTGATGCTATTGCAAAGCAAAAAGCGCTCGAAGAGCTTTCGCTTGAAGAACTACAAAAATTTAGCTCAGTTATTGATAATGATGTTTATCCAATATTATCGTTAGAATCATGCCTAGCTAAACGCTGTGCCAAAGGTGGCGTTTCACCACAACAGGTAAAATCAGCGATTGAAGTTGCCAAGCAACAGCTATTATAAACAGCTATATTAATCTAATAACAACTATACCTGTATTATCTGGTATTTTTATACTAAAACACATAGTTACCTGAAACTTTTTAACAAAAAATATGATTGTATATCTGTTCATACAGTGTAAAAATAGAATTCTTTTTTGAATGGATTAAAGTGAAGCATAATGAGTAAAAGTTATAATTTTAGTGCAGGTCCAGCAAAATTGCCTGCTGAAGTATTAAAACAAGTTCAAACTGAATTATTAAATTGGCATAATACAGGCGCATCAGTCATGGAATTAAGCCATAGAGGTAAAGATTTTGACGCTTGCGCTATTGAGGCCACCAACGACCTACGAGAAATCTTAAACATTCCAAACAATTACAAAATTCTTTATTGCCAAGGTGGTGCCAGAGCACAATTTGCTGCAGTTCCATTAAATATTTTAGGAAATAAAACCAGTGCCGACTATATTAACAGTGGTTATTGGAGCCAATGCGCAATCAAAGAAGCCAGCAAATATTGCCAAGTGAATGAACAAAATGTTGTTATCAAACAAAATGGACTAACGGCTGTTAAATCTATGTCAGAATGGCAATTAAATGATAATTCTGCCTATGTACACTATTGTCCAAACGAAACAATTGATGGCGTTCAAATCTTCGAAGAACCCAACTTTGGTGATAAAACCGTTGTAGCTGACTTATCATCGTGTATATTATCGCAACCTATTGACATAAACCGATATGGCATAATTTATGCGGGTGCTCAAAAAAATATTGGTCCATCAGGTATTACCATTATCATTTTGCGAGAAGATCTAATTGGTCATGCAAAAAAAATGTTACCATCAGTACTAGATTACAAAATCTTAATGGACAACGATTCAATGTTTAACACTCCACCTACATTTGCATGGTATTTGTCGGGGCTAGTGTTTAAATGGATAAAAAGTCTTGGTGGACTAAAAGCAATGCAGCAACGAAACCAAGCTAAAGCACAATTACTATATCAATTCATCGATCAATCTGATTTTTATCGAAATAATGTTGCAGTAGCTAATCGGTCAATTATGAATGTTACCTTCTTATCACCGAATGAAGAGTTGGATAAAAAATTTGTAAGCGAAGCAACTCAAGCCAACATTATTGGCATTAAAGGTCACCGAATTGCAGGAGGTATGCGAGCATCAATTTATAACGCTATGGATCAAGAAGGCGTCAATTATTTAATTGATTTTATGCAGCGATTTGAAAAACAAAATAGCTAAATTAACTCAAAATATTACAAGTCATTACTATCAGCAAAAAGGGAGGCAAACCTCCCTTTTTCATTTAATCAGCATTATTTACAGCTATAAACCTCACCAACCATAACCGCATCTGTTGGTGCAATATCAGAAATATATTGCATTGAAGTATCCTGTGCATTATAAATCACATTACCACCCATTGCAGCAGCTTTATTCATCAGGTCAGAAGCCGCATCACGAATAAGTTCACTATGTGTTTTAAGACCAGAAAAAAAACTACTACGACGCCCCTCTGCTTTACCTAATAACTGACAAGAAGCAGCTGGTTTAGTATCAATAAACTGAACTTGACTACCGGCAGAAGTAGTTTGATAGTTAGAACTACTACAAGCACCTAAAAGCAAAGTCGCAACCATCGCAACACCAATGAATAATAATTTTTTTATAGACATAATATTTCCTCAACCAATAAAACAACAATCAATAATAAACTAAATTATTGTAGCAGTTTAATTAAACAAAAAATATCAGTAATTAAACTTGTATAAAATCTAATAAATCACAGGATAATAAATAATCAAACCGACCTATTTTATTAATTAACTATAGCAAATTCGATTTAACTCTATTATAATCGCAACCCTACTAACTAAGTAGCACATCCAAATGGCCCCTTAGCTCAGTTGGTCAGAGCAGTCGACTCATAATCGATTGGTCACTGGTTCAAGTCCAGTAGGGGCCACCATTGCAAGAATCAAGCAAGTTTAAAAACGTTCAAAAAACTTTATCTAACAAGCTTTCTAGTTAATTTACTGTTCAACTAAGCTCATCCTGATTTAACTAAATTCAAACTTTTATGTTATATATTATGTTATACGTTTGAATATAACGTCGAGTTGTATAACATGGTAAAAATAGTTAAGCCTCTTACGGATACCCAAATTAAAAACGCTAAGCCAAAAGAAAAGGATTACACTTTATCTGATGGAGACGAATTATATTTGCAAAAAGACTGGTTCTAAAATATGGCACTTTAATTTGATCCTCGCCAAAAAAGTGGACAAAAGTCGCCTCTATGATATAAACAAAAATTATAGGAGACAAATATCATGGTTAAAAAATTTAGTATTGAATTTAAACAACAATCAGTGGATTATGCGTTATCTAATGCACACCTTTCAACCATCTAGGTGTGGGTAAATCAACCCTAGATAAATGGATTAGGCAACTTTCCCCGAATAAAACTAGCCGTCGAG
>NZ_JBIDFF010000030.1:0-17057 GCF_046635645.1 Gilliamella sp. BG2 | reverse complement strand
ATGACTAAACAATTAACTTTCATCGGTCACAGCGACGATATTTTTAGTGTATCAATAAATGGAAAACCTGTCGAAGAAATCGACTGTTTCGATAAACTAGCGCGATATAAAGTTAGTTCGGGCGAAAATCAGCTTTACGTCATCGGTGAGTACGTTACTCCTTGCGTCTGGATGATTGGCGTCGCTCCAGTAAATGAGGGTATACCAATTCCAAATTGGAATATTCAGTTAATTAATGGGCACAATTACAGCCCTGCTTTAACAATTGAATGCCCAGATGACGTAAAAATAGAAGAATGTTAGACAATATCACTCCCCCCAATGGGGGGAGACTCTAATGAATTAACGCCAAAATTCTAAGGAAATCAAATGAAAAAACCACTAAAAACAACTGCCGTGCTATTGCTAAGTGTTATTTGTTGATAAGAGAGAATCAGAGGTAATTATGGAAATGATTACATTAAAAGATGCGGCAAGAATAACAAAATTATCTTACACGTATCTTTATGAAAAAAGAAAAGAATACGGATTTTCTTTTCAATCTAAATCAAAAAATAGAGTTGGAAAATGGTTGGTCGATAAAAAAGAGTTTGAAGAAAATTTCAAGGCAAAGCATAATGCAAATCGGCTAACCTCTGAAATTAAGGAGGTAAAAAAATGTCAATTAAAAAACGTGGCGACGTCTGGCATATTGACATCGTCGCGCCGGATGGGTCAAGAATTAGACGCTCTACTGGTACGGCAGACAAAAAGCAGGCGTTAGAATATCACGATCGGCTAAAAGTTGAATTGTGGGAAACGTCAAGAATCAACAAAAAGCCAACTAGGCTTTTTGAAGAAGCTATTATATTGCTATTGAAAGATGGTCAAGGGCAATCTAAATTTTATTGCAAACAAGCTCACGCTGAATATTTTTTAAAAATATTTGCTGGGAGAGATTTATCAAGTATAACTAGTGAGGAAATTGCAAACAGCATTCCGACATACCAATTAAAGGCTAAGATACCTATTGCGAATGCTACAAAAAACCGTTACCGTTCAACGATATTAAGGGCTTTTAGTTTAGCTTACAAATTGGGATGGATTGATAACGTACCTTACGTCCCAAAGTATAACGAACCAAAAGTTAGAGTTAGATGGATTACAAAACAAAAAGCTAGCTTGCTTATAAGTAATCTAAATCTTCAATGGATGAAAGATGTTTGTTTTTTTGCATTATCAACGGGCGCGCGTATGAGTGAGATATTTACATTGACATGGAATAATGTAGACTTCGTGAACCGTGTAGCAACAATTACAAATGAAAACGCAAAGTCAGGCAAGGCAAGGGCTTTATTATTAAATCAAGATGCTATCGATTTATTGAGATCTCTAAGATTTAAGAATAATTCTCGTTACGTTTTTACTCGCTCAACGAATAAGCGTCTTTGCGATATAGATCGGCGTGATTTCAAAAATGCTTGTTCACGATCAGGGATTGAAAATTTTCATTTCCACGATCTAAGGCATACGTGGGCGAGTTGGCACGTTCAAGCTGGCACACCATTATTCACGTTAAAAGAGCTTGGCGGCTGGGAAACGTTGGAAATGGTAAAAAAATACGCTCACTTGAATGCTGATCATATGTTGGAGTTCGCAAATAATGTCACATTTACGGCACAAAGCCATTTTGATGGCACAAAGCTTAGTGTAAATAGCGAAAGAAAAGCTATATAAACTATTGATTTTATTGGTGCCAGTGGTCGGACTCGAACCGACACGCTTTTAAGGGCGGCGGATTTTGAATCCGCTGCGTCTACCAATTTCGCCACACTGGCATTTGAAGTGCAAATAAGTAAACGTTGGCATTATACTAAGCTTTGCAATATCTGCAACAGATATTATTCATAAAGCAATTTATCTGCCTAAAAAAACGTCTAATGCTTCCTTTTCCAGGCAGGTAATTTTTTAAGGATTATATAAGCAGTTTGTTTAGCTACTGCATTATCAACATTGTGATTTTGAGCATATTGTAATGTAACTTCATGCCATTTTTCATCAAATGTTTTCATTGTGCCATCTTTATGAGCACAATGTTTACAATAGTTTTTAGACATATCGAGCAATGGATAATCAGCAATAGCAGTCATTGGCATGCCACATGCAATACACATTTTCATATTTTAAATTCCAATAATATTAAAAAAGGTGACTAAATAATTGCCATCTTTATATGTATAAAAATCCTACTCTGAGTTAAACAAGATTACAATATATATTAAAAATAGATAAATAGATTTAGAAATTAAGATCGAATTGAGGTGTTACTGGATTTAAGTCTTGTTGTTGTCGTTGCTGTTTTGATAATAGATAACGGCGTTTTAATGCCCGTTGTTTACATAAACGCAAAACTTTTTGCTTTTGGCTATCACTCAAGGTTAACCAACTAAATCTTTCTTCTCTTGAGCGATAACAAGCAATACAATAGCCTTGTTTATCAGTTACACAAACTCGTTTACACGGGCTTGGAATATCAAAAAATTCAATCTGATCCAATTTATTCCTCGTTTCCTAAGCAAAACGACATATTGACTAATGTTCTTTTAATCCTAATCCTTTACTTAATACTTTAAAACAGTCATCACAATCATGTGTAGCTGCATGAAGTAATGTTTGAGTCGGTGCGTGGATTAATTTATTGGTTAAGCGATGCGAAAACTCAGCAAAAACATCGTCAATGTTAGCGCCCTGCCTGATGGCATTTAAGGCTTTTATTTGTAACTCACGTTTGATACTTTCTGCATTACTACGATACTGCTTAACATAAGCAACTGCATGTCTAGTCTTAAGCCAATCAATGAAAAGTTCAGCTTGTTCTTGAATAAGATATTGCGCTTCTTTAGCGGCAATAGCTCTTTGTTCTAAATTACTTTCAACCGTTTTTTGTAAGTCATCAATAGTATAAAGATGCACATTATTGAGTTGACTAACCTCTTCCTCGACATCGCGAGGAACAGCTAAATCAATAAACAGCATTTTACGATGATTTCTAGCTCGTAAAGTGCGCTCAACCATGCCTTTACCTATAATAGGTAAAGGACTCGCTGTTGAGCTGATCACAATATCAACATCTTTAAGTCGATTAGCGATATCAGGTAATGAAATGATTTCTGCATCAATATCAACCGCAAGTTTTAATGCCTTTTCACGGGTTCGATTGGCAATAATAACTTGATTAAATCCATGCGGTTTTAAGTAACGTGAAATAAGCTCTATTGTTTCACCCGCGCCAACAAGCATAATATTTAAATTAGAGGTATCACTAAAAAGATGGCGAGCAACTAAACAAGCAGCATAAGCGACAGATGCTGTATTAGTGCCAATATTGGTTTCACTACGGACAATTTTCGCTACATGAAATACTTTTTGAAATAGTTTTTTTAATTGAACAGATAAGCAATTTTGTTCTTGAGCAAAACTATATGCTTGCTTAACTTGCCCTAGAATTTGTGGCTCACCAATGATCATAGAATCTAAACCACTTGCTACCGACATCAAATGTTCAACAGCTTGTTGACCGTCATACCAATAAAATGAATCTTGGTATAGATCAACATCAAGATGATGAAATTGTCCTAACCAACTTTCTACAGATTGTTTTAATCTTAGATAGTCAGTTTGATGCTCATAACTAAGATAAATTTCTGTTCTATTGCAGGTAGACAAAATAACACACCCATCAACTAAAGGATGTTGGTATAAGCTGTATAGTGCTTTATCGACAATCTCATTAGGAAAAGCAAGCCTTTCCCTTAAAGCAACTGGCGCTGTTTTATGATTAACACCAAAAATTGTAATAGACATTGCATCGCTTCTTTTTTGAAGGTTATTAGATATATTATTTTATTAACAGTTCTTAAACGTCTATATTATACATAAAAAACAGTAAAGGTTCTTTTTCTTATTCAGTAAATTATCAGTTATAATACTGCACTTATTGACACAAACACTAACAACTAAGAGTTATTTTATGTCTAAAATCAAATATATATTTGTTTTCATATTACCTTTACTTATCACCGCTTGCCAAATAACAAAATCTCAAAACAACACTTCGATTGAACAGCAGTGGCAAATCCGCCAACAAAATCTAAAACAAATAAACACATTCCAAGTTAAAGGTAGTATAGCTTACATAAGTGATAAATCTCGTAATTATGGACGATTTTTAATAGCTCAACAATCAACTGATAACTACCAAGTTAAATTAACCTCCCCCATTGGTAGCAATATTTTAACATTAAACGCCGAACCTAATTATGCTCAACTGGTTGATAAAGACGGTAGAAATTACCAAGATACCAATGTTGAAAATCTTATGAAAAAGATATCCAATGTAAATATTCCACTTAATTCTTTGCATAATTGGTTAAAAGGATTTTCAGACAACATCAATACTGACAAGTTAGATAGTTCAGGAAGATTACTTTCAACTGTCTTTATACAAAATAACAATAAATGGACATTAAAAATTCCAAGTTACTCTACTTATACTTATCAAAACAAAAAGATAGATTTACCTGCAACTATAGAGCTTACGCATGATGACGAAGTTGTTCGCTTAAAAATTAGTGACTGGATTTTACGATAAAGGATAATAGTTATGAAACAGTGGTTATCACCTGCTAAATTAAATTTATTCCTTTATATCACTGGACGCCGTTCTGACAATTATCATAATTTGCAAACGTTATTTCAATTTATTGATTATTGCGACATCCTAATCTTTAATGTTCGTCAAGATAATAAAATTAACTTATTAACCGATTTTACAAATGTACCCGTTAATAAAAACTTAATTGTTGTTGCTGCTGAACAATTGAAATCCTATACCAACCGTAATGATTTAGGTGTAGATATTACAATTGATAAAAAAATTCCTATGGGTGGTGGATTAGGAGGAGCCTCATCTAATGCTGCAACAGTATTAGTAGCACTTAATCAGCTATGGCAACTTAATTTATCAACCGAAATACTAATGGATATAGGACGAAAAATTGGTGCCGATGTCCCTATTTTTATTTATGGTCATGCGGCTTTTGCCGAAGGAATTGGCGATCAATTTCACCCTGTAGATATTCCTGAATATTGGTATTTAGTCACTTGCCCTAATATTGAAATATCAACAGTCGAAATATTTAATGCTCCTGAGCTAACTCGCAATACGCCAGCTCAAAGCATTACTGATTTACTTTCATTGAAGTTTAACGAATTAAAAAATGATTGTGAGGAAGTAGTTAGGAAACGTTATCCAACAATAAATAAAATAATTACTTACCTTTCCCAATATGGTACAACTCGATTAACAGGAACTGGTGCATGTGTTTTTACCCAATGTGAATCAAAGCAACAAGCATTAGCCATTCAAGGCAAACTTAATGCAGCACTATCAGTTA
Organism: Gilliamella sp. BG2; assembly: GCF_046635645.1. Taxonomy (NCBI): domain Bacteria; kingdom Pseudomonadati; phylum Pseudomonadota; class Gammaproteobacteria; order Orbales; family Orbaceae; genus Gilliamella; species Gilliamella sp. BG2. The sequence continues at coordinate 11,622 of NZ_JBIDFF010000030.1, read as the reverse complement.
ATAGTTTTGTCGCAAAATCGTTAAACACCTCTCCTTTATTCACAAATTAAACAAAAACCTTAATCAACAATCATTAAATGGTTAAGGTTTTATTACGTCAATATTTATATATTAAATATAACCACATTTTGACAAAGATAGAATGTGGTAATCACCAATTATATTTATAAACCATAAAAACAGTAAAATAAAAATAGTTGTCGATTTTTCGGTTGCGATGCTTATTGTTTATTTAATATGCTGACCAGATTACAAAACCCAGTTATCAATTAACTAAAATTAAGATTTTAAAAATTATGCTTATTACCAATTTAGACAAAAGGAAACAATATTATCAGGCTTTACTTGCAAAAGACCAAGGCTATATTGGGATATTCTATGCTGGAGTTAAAACAACTTCGGTATTTTGTATTGCAACTTGTCGGGCAAAGAAACCAAAATATGAAAATGTAGAATTTTTTAGCACTTTCAAAGAAGCTCTTGATGCTGGATATCGTCCTTGTAAAATTTGCAAACCAACTGAAAATTCTAACGCAGCACCATCAGAAGTCATTAAAGCTATCGCTTTAATTACCCAAAATCCTAAAACAAAAATATCCGATATGATATTAAAAGAGCATCAAATAAGCCCCGAAACGATCAGACGCTGGTTCAAAAAAAATTATGGTATTACCTTCCAAGCCTATCAAAGGATGTATCGAATAAATAATGCCTTTCAAGAGCTTAAAATTGGTAAAAATGTCATTAATATCGCTTATGATACAGGATATGTGTCATTAAGTGGTTTTGGATACACTTACAAAAAAATAATGAAAAATGCCTCATCTCAAAATACTAATAACGAAATTATTTTGGTTAATCGCCTAACTACACCATTGGGACCAATGTTTATTTGCGCCACTAATCAAGGTGTTTGCCTATTAGAATTCGTGGATCGTCGAATGTTAGAAACAGAATTTAAACAATTACAAACACAACTTAATACAAAAATTATTTTTGGAGAAAATAGCCATATTGTTCAAGCTAAAAATGAAATTGATGAATATTTTCAAGGAATAAGAAAATATTTTGCAGTTAAATTACATACTCCTGGAACAGATTTTCAGCGAACTGTTTGGGACAGTTTAAAACAAATCCCTTATGGAAAACTAACTACCTATAAAGAGCAAGCAGAAAACATCAATAATCCACATGCTATTCGCGCAGTTGCAAGCGCAAATGGATTTAATCGAATTGCAATTATCATACCTTGCCACCGAGTCATTGGCTCAAATGGCGAATTAATGGGATATGGTGGAGGATTAGAACGAAAACGTTGGCTAATTGAACACGAAAAAAAATATTCAGATAAAAACTAAAAGTATTCTCTCAACACAAATTAGACTAATGCAAAATAAAGTTTTTTATTATCAAAAGTACGATTAATGCCTATACCCTACACCATGAACTGTTTTGATCAAAACTGGATTTAAGGGATCAATTTCGATTTGTTTGCGTAATTTCGAAATATGTTGATCTAGTGTTCGGCTGTTTGGCATATAATCATAGCCCCAAGCGTAATCAAACAGCATATCACGGGTAACCACGTTATTTTTATTTTTATAAAAACATTCCAGTATCTTTATTTCTCGTAACGAAAGCTCAATAGTTTGTTCCCTACGTTTAGCGCATAACTCAATTGGATAAACCAGCAAATCACCAAAAACAAAAGAATCATCAACTTTTGGATTGGATTGTTGTGATTTTAAATAACGTTTAGCTATAGCTTTAATTCTTGCTCTTAGCTCATGTACACCAAATGGTTTACTCATATAATCATCAGCACCTAGTTCAAGCCCTATTACGCGATCAATTTCTTCATCTTTTGCTGATAAAAATAAAATTGGCACATCATCATTTATTTTACGTATTTCACGACAAACGCTGTAACCATCAAGTTCAGGCATCATAATATCTAAAATAATAAAATCAGGTTGATTTTGTTCAAATAATTCTAGAGCAACTTTACCATTAGGAGCTTGAATAATTGAATAGCCTTCTTGTTCTAAAAGATCGGTCATACCTTTACGGATATATAAATCATCTTCAGCAATTAAAATCTTCATTTTTACTCCATAATAATTAACGAAAAGGCTACGCCAGGGTTTTCATTTACAACCTGAATGGTGCCATTCAATTGCTGTGCTAATTGGTTAGCAATGGTAAGTCCAATACCTGTACCAGCAACCCCTTCTGTTATTGATGAATTGATACGATAAAATGGTTTAAAGATCTGCCTGATTAAATGATTCGGTATGCCGATACCATAATCTCGAACTGTAATGATTGTTTGTTTGTCATTTTTATTGAGTAACAAATCAACTTTTTTACCTCTTGCAGCATATTTTTCGGCATTACTTAAAAAATTATTAACAATTTGTAACACACTATCTTCATCGGTATTAATCATGCAATTTTTATCACAATTAATAATTAAATTAAGTTGCAAAGATTTCTTTGCTAACACAGGTTTAAAAGTAGTATAAACTCGTTCAACTAGGTGTGTTAAATTGACTGGTTTAATATTCAGCTTGGCTGGCTTATTAAAATTAAGCACATTTTGTACTAATCTTGTCAATCGCTTGCTTTCACTTGTTATTACCTCTAAATAATCTGAAATTGGCACGGGCTCATCTATCAGTTTTTCTTGTAATAGTTCAGCATAAAGTGTGATATTGGTTAAAGGTGTTTTAAACTCGTGTGAAACCTGACCAACAAAGCTAACTTGTTGTTTTGCTAATCGTAATGTTCGAGTATATTCACGATAGCAATACAAAACAATAAAACTAATAGCAATGATAAATAAACCAATAACCCCACCACCAAGTAAATACAATACTAATAATTTAGGCGATTGATAATAATAAATTAATTTCCAATTCTGTAATGGATAATCTAGCGTAATAGTGATACTATCGGCCAATTGTTCACCATTAACATAAATCTGTTTATCGTGATCTAATAACACAAAATTATCAGCTAACATTTGATCGTCAAATAAACAAATCACATTTAACGAAAAATTAATGGTTGAAAGCTCAAAACCAATTATCGTGTCTGATTCAATTACCCAATAAATAAGATGATCATAGAATTGATACCAACCAAATTTAGGTTGAAATTGCTCAGATTGAGAATGATGATTAACTAAAATTGAACTATCGTATTCAATTGATTCAACAATATTGCTCCATTGCAGATCGGTTTTATTGCTAAAATAAACAATTTTATTATGTTTGATCTTAAAGATATTTTTAATATCGGTTTGTGATGCTAAAAAAACATCAATATCAGTTTGATCGCTATGTAAAAACTGAGCCAAACTATTAAAATAAACAGCTCGTTGATTTAACAGCGATTCAATTGATGATTTTATATTCTTCATTTGACTTTGTGCTAATAGCTTCTGATTAGTTTGGCGCATTAAGATCTCATGCTCAATAGTTCGCCAACCTAAATAGCTAAAAGCAACTATTAATATAAAAAAAGACAAAATCGCTGTTAATTTTTTCATAAGTTATTTTTTTATCACACTTTTCATATTTTGCTTAGATTCATACTGTTTTTCAGTCACTTTTTTACGATAAGTGTTCTCATCATCGGTAAGAATTGCATCAGCCATTATATTATTTTTATCCATTTGTTCTTTTAATCTACTACTTACTTCTGGCTCGCGTTCGCTTAACATTTCTGCTCGATCTCTAAGCTTTTTACTATTTTCTTGCAATAACTGTCTTGCTTCTTCTAATTTACCTTCATTATAAAGTTTTAAAGCTTTTTCATTTTCAAGTGCAACTTTTTGTATTTCTGATTCGGCAACGACTTCATGAACAATGGCTTTATTAACTACATCTTGATTATCAGTATAAGCAATTTTAACGACTTGGGTTTCATTTTCGGTTTTATTTTCTAATAAATTATTATATTGCAAATCAATTTTGGCGAGTGTTTTATTTTGCCCTACTTTACCTTTTTCTGGGATAACTTCTAATAATAGATACTTTTCTTGATTTGAATACAACTGATTCATTTTAACTGTGACTTGATTATCTTTAATCACACCATCACGACCAAGTAAACGCACAGGCTTAACACCTTCTTTCAAATGAATAGTAATAATTACATCTTGCGCAACAGCAGACATAACATCTTTAAATTCACGCACAAATACATTTTCAAGCTTTGCTGTATCATCAATAAATACATGATTACCATCACTATAACTTGCAATCGAAGACATTAACTGCTCATTATAATCACTACCAATACCTAACGTAGTAATAGCAATATTCTTTTTAGCTGCAATAATGGCTAACTCTGAAAGTTCGCCAACCGAAGAAGGTCCAATGTTAGCTTGTCCATCAGATAACAAAATAATTCGATTAACTTTATCTTTAGTTAGTTGCTTTTCAACTTGATTAATACCTTTACTTAAACCAGCAAATAATGCTGTACCGCCACCAGCAACAATGTGTTTATTAATCAATCTTATAATTTTTTGTTTATTAGTAACTTTAGAAGATGGCAAAATAACTTTAGCATCAGAATCATAAGCAACAATTGATAACATATCTTCATTATTAAGCATATTAACCGCAAGAATAGCCGCTTCTCTTGCTTTTTCAATACGGTCACCAGACATAGAACCAGAACGATCAATGACCAAAGCTAAATTAATCGGTACACGCTTAGATGAGTCAAACTCAATTCCAGTTAACGACACTTTTAAATAATTCTTTTCTTCTGAGTTTTCTAAGATAATAGGCGATGCCAATTCTGAACGAACCTGTATTTGATTATTTGTTTTAGCATTCCCCAAAAAGCTCAAGGCAGAAATTCCAATAAAAATAAGTGATTTAATAAATTTCATGTTATTTCCTTTTTTATATGAAGTTTATTCAATTATCTGCTTTTTATAAAATAAACTGTCTGAATATTGTATTTATTTGTAAAAAAATGTAAAAAAACAAGTTAAGAACTTTAATTTATGCCGATATTGACTTTTGTTTATTGCCATTCCAAATGGCGAGAGTATATAATAAAAAATTGTCCATTCTCATAGAAATGATATAGAGAACATTTAATATGACTCAATTACAAGAAAAACTTGCACTTATTAAAAATAGTATTATCACCATACCAAATTACCCTAAAAAAGGGATTTTATTTCGTGATATTACTAGTCTGCTTGAAGATCCTGTTGCATTTCGCACATCGGTTGAGCTATTAATCGATCACTATAAAGATAAAAAAATAGATAAAGTGGTTGGCACCGAAGCGCGTGGATTTATCTTTGCAGCTCCAATTGCATTAGCATTAAATATTGGTTTTGTACCAGTAAGAAAACCCAATAAGTTACCGCGCCACGTATTTAAAGAAGAATATCAGCTTGAGTACGGGACAGATACGTTAGAAATTCACACTGATGCCATTAAACCAGGTGAACGAGTATTAATTATTGATGATTTACTTGCTACAGGTGGAACAATTGCTGCAACAGCGAATTTAATTCGTAAAGCTGGTGGCATTGCCGAAAACGCCGCATTTGTAATCAACTTACCAGATTTAGGTGGCAAAACAAAGTTAACGGATATGGGAATTGATTGCTTTACTTTAGTTAATTTTGACGGCGAATAATTACTATTAAGGGCACAATTAGTGCCTTTTTTTATTTTGAATACTTTTATCTCTTTTCCTTTCTAAAATAAAATAAGTTAGTCATTTTCATTGCATAAAAAATAGATATGTACCACCACTCTATCTAAATTCAGCTAAATAAATCAAGATAAAAAACCAACAAAACCTCCAAAAACGAATGAAAATACACTTTACATCTTGATAAAGCCATAAATGTGAATTATTATTCACAAATAAAGCATAATTATTTAAAACAAAAGGAAATAGATAGAATGAAAAAATTTAACCATATTATTGCAAGAACACCAGCTAAATCACTAATTAATGGTTTAACATCATCCAACTTAGGCAAACCAAATTATCAAAAAGCCTTAGATCAGCACAATAATTACATTCGAGCATTACAACAGTGCGATGTTGATATCACTATTTTACCACCCGTCGAACGTTTTCCTGATTCAGTCTTTGTTGAAGACGCTGTGCTTTGTACCCCATATTGTGCAATTATTACAAGGCCTGGAGCAGAAAGTCGCCGAGCAGAAACCGAAATTATATCAAACACCATTGAACGATTTTATCCCAATAAAGTTGAGCGAATCACCGCACCAGGCACCGTTGAAGCGGGCGATATAATGATGGTTGAAAACCACTACTATATTGGCTTATCTGCTCGAACCAACCAAGCTGGTGCTAACCAAATGATAGCTATTTTAGAGAAGTACGGATTAACTGGTTCGGTAGTTAAGCTTGAAAAAGTATTACATCTAAAAACAGGTTTAGCTTATTTAGAAAACAATAACCTATTAGCAGCAGGCGAATTTATAACTAAACCAGAGTTTCAACGCTTTAATATTATCGAAATTCCCGAACAAGAAAGTTATGCTGCCAACTGTATTTGGGTTAATGGTCACGTAATAATGCCGATGGGCTATCCAACAACAAAAGCAAAAATAGAAAAACTTGGTTATCAAGTTATTGAAGTTGATACATCGGAATATCAAAAGATTGATGGTGGCGTAAGTTGCATGTCACTAAGATTTTAATCGATCTATATTAAATATTAACCGTACTAAACCACATAATAAGACAACAACATGAATACATCGGTAAGAAAAAAGCTAGGCATCCTGCCACTCACACTGTTAGTGGTTGGCAGTATTGTAGGCAGCGGTATTTTCAGCCTACCACAAAACATGGCCGAAAGTTCGGGCTCTGGCGCTATTTTAATTGCATGGATAATAACCCTATTTGGCATGTTAATGCTAACACGGATATTTCAGTATTTATCGATTCGATTTTACAAAATCAATGATGGATTATATGGTTATGTGCGTGAAGGTTTTGGCGATTATATCGGCTTTAATGCAGCGTGGGGCTACTGGATATCAGCATGGATGTCGTGCACCAGCTACCTAGTGATTTTATTTAGTGCATTAGGATCTTTTGATTGCTTGAGCTTCTTTGGTCATGGTACCACATTACCTGCCGTTATTACGGCTATCATATTTTTATGGATAGTGCACTATTTTGTATTAAAAGGAATATATCGTGCTTTTTTATTAAATTGCCTAGTAACATTAGCGAAAATCGTGCCTATTGGTTTATTTATTGTTTGTGTTAGCCTTGCCTTTAAAATATCGACATTTAAGATAGATTTTTGGGGAACACCGCAATTAGGCTCAATTATCGAGCAAGTAAAAAACACCATGCTCTATACCGTTTGGGTCTACTTAGGGATTGAAAGCGCAACTGTGTATGCTGCTAGAGCCAAAAACATCATCAGCATTAGCCGAGCCACCTTTTTTGGCTTTGCTATTACCAGCTTATTACTTGTTTGCGTATCTGTGTTATCGCTTGGTATTGTGCCACAACAAGAACTTGCTCAAATGAAAAACCCTTCCATGGCACTTGTTATTGAACATGTAGTAGGCAGCTGGGGAGCAACATTAATTAATATTGGTTTAATTGTGTCAGTCAGTGGTGGATTACTATCATGGTTAATGCTAGCGGCCGAAATGCTATTTTTAGCTGGCCAAGGCACACAACACACAGTACCAAGTTGTTTTGGAAAACTCAACAAAGCAGGCACGCCATCCAACGCATTATGGTTAACAACATGTTTAATAACCGTATTAATTATCCTTGCCCACTACTATCAATCTGGCTACAACACCTTAATCCAATTATCAACCTCAATGGTGCTTATTCCCTATTTACTGGCGGCTCTCTTTGTTTTTAAATTAGCCGTTCAACAAGGTAAAGCCTACTTAATTATGATTGGCGCTTTAGGATCGCTTTATGGCATATGGTTGATTTATGCTGGTGGCACAGTTTATTTATTACTGTCGATGATACTCTATAGTATGGGACTCTGTTTTTACCTTTATGCCAGAAAGGAACGATCTTTGCCAGCATTTAGTTACTTGCATGACAAAGTGTACGCTATTGCAATCATCCTATTAGCTATCATCGCTATTTTACACTTCTACATAACACCAAATTAATTAGTTAGGCGTTATTTTCGAAATAAATAAAAGTCAGCTAATAGCTTTCTGAAGTCTTGAGAATAACGCCCATCACCATCTCGCATACACAATTGCTGCTCATCAATTTTATTAGCCTGGATAAATGAAAAAGCCAATAATGATAACGAAAAGTCTTTATCTGCACTATATCTAACATTCATCAGTTGGAATAAATATAACTGATTAGATTCACATAATAACCTAAACTGATTGGATAAATGATAAGGTAAAACTAAACAAAATTGCCCTTTCGGTTTTAGTAAGCGCTTAACTGTGTCAATAAGCTGTTGAAAGTTCAAGCATTCGGTATAACGTGCCAACTGTCTTTGGGAATTGCGACAATCAACGGCAGATTCAAAATAAGGGGGATTAGTCACAATCAAATCATAGCCCACCGCATAACTTAACTGAAATTGATTAATATCAGCATTAATCGCATTAATCGAAGTAAACCCAGCTTGTTGGTTATTTTGCTGACATTGTGCTACCGCCTGCATATCAATATCGATGGCATCAATTTGGCTGCTATCATGTTCTAACCGCTGAGCTAACATTAACGCAATTACACCACAACCACAGCCAATATCGAGTACCTTTTGCGGAGCAGAATCAATCGGAACCCAAGCCCCTAACAAACAACTATCGGTTGTTACCTTCATTGGACTTTTATCGTGCGCCACAAAAAAACGCTTAAAAGTAAAGCCACCTTTTTTTAACGGTAATGAATTATTCTGCATAAATAAACTTCTTAAACAAAGGCTTGTTGGATGCTATCGCATCAGCCCAGCGAGTCGGTTCTGGCAAACGATAGCCCCGCAAGCATAAATTAACCCATTTTAAGGCACTATCTTGACTTACTCGGTGACCTGTTGAAATAAATAAAGGATTGCAATTATTTTTACTACATAAAACCCAACCAATCTGTTCTTGCTTGTCTTGTAAAGGTGTTACATTACCTGCTTGCTTAGGTAATATTTCGTATTGACCGCAAAGCCTTTTTTTAGCAACACCAATTGTTGGCATATCTAACAACAAACCTAAATGGCTTGCAATACCTAAACGCCTAGGATGTGCAACACCTTGCCCATCAACTAACAATAAATCAGGCTTTTGTTTTACCTGCTGCCAAGCGGCAAGTAGCGCAGGGTATTCTCGAAAAGACAAATAACCAGGAATATAAGGAAACCCTGTCTCAACCCGAGCAATATGATACTCAACAACCTCGAAAGTTGGATAGCGCAAAATAACGATTGCTGCTCGAGTAATCTTGCCATTATCTTCAAAACCGACATCAGTACCACCAACGTAATTTATTGACGGATTAAAGTCATCATCGCATTTAACCTGCTTGGCTAACGCCTGCTGTGTTTGCATTAATTGTTCTAAATTGATAGACATTTTTATTCTGTTCAGTATCATTATTCCAATAGATTGATTTTATCAGAATTAGCATGCCATATACATTAGCAAATCCTACCGAGTTAACAGAAGAAATCAAAAAAAGTCGTTTTATTGTCAATGCAGCGCCAGTCACATCAGCTGAACAAGCCACCGACTTTATTAATCAAATAAGCGATCTCAACGCCACCCACAACTGCTGGGCATGGAAGATTGGACAACAATACCGATTTAATGACGATGGCGAGCCCACTAGTACAGCAGGTCGCCCTATTCTTTCAGCCATTGAAGGACAAGATTGTGACCAAGTAGTTGTAGTAGTGACTCGTTACTTTGGTGGCATAAAATTAGGTACTGGAGGATTAATTCGTGCCTATGGCGGTTCAGCTAGCCACTGCTTACAACAAGCTGAGCTAATTGAACTCATTGCCCGCATAACGCTACAATTTCACTGTTATTATAACGAATGGCCAATTATCGAAAATCGTCTAAAGGAACTTGATTCCATTGTTGAAAATCAAGAGTTTGATGCTGAAGGTGTAAAAGTAAACGTCGCTATCACAAAAGACAAATCGCAACTCCTACAAAAAAATATTAGCGACATCACTCGTGGACGAGTTATTATTGAACTATAATAATCACTCAGGTAGAATATTGATTTTATTTTATAAAAGATTAATTTTTTTATTGACTATCTTTTGTTATATCAAGTTTAATTTTTAATAAAAGTGCTTTTGGACTTTCAGTCATTAAAATGCAAAGCTCTCAGGCTTTGCTATTTTGGCTGTCCTCCTCGCACTGGAATTTTATTCTTTTATTGATTATTCTTTATTAATATCAGAATATCATCAGCACCATAAAGATTAATAACTAAGTCATAAAAACTAAGGGGTGGTGCAAAGACCATAATTAATAATAGAAGTCTTGAACCAAAAAATATCACCGTTACTAGCTCCCACATCAAACTGACCACTAAACTGCCCTATTCTAGTCGTGTCACTTGTCCAATAGTTTTGGTCAACGAAGTCCGCACCAGCGTAATGATACATAAAGCCCCACTCCGAAAATAATCCAGCACCTATTGTACGCAGGTAATTATTATTTTTTGATGGAGGTGTAGCGCCGATAGAGCCTTGGCAATTCGGACCTGAGCCAATACCAGAACAAACAGCGTTAGTCAGATCCTTAACCTGTGGCACACGATAACCCAAACCACTACACCAAGTTACCATATCAGGGTAGTGATATAATTCAGCCCCCCTAACTACGAACCATTTTTGCAGGACAAATCCATATTTAATTACCTCGTTCCCCTCTCTATCTCTCCCCACTAACTCAAAGGTCAGCGGTAACCTTGGCCTAGCAATTCGACTAGAATAAGGATTGAACCATTGATTTCTTGCCTCTGGACCTGTTAGTGTAACGCGAAATTCAACATCGCATTGAGCATTACATTTTGTTTTTCTTGTTACTGTAGCGGTAATTCCATCATGCGTAATTGGCGTTCCCCATGTTAATTCATCGGCATCTCCCCTTATGATTAAATCAAAATATAACCCATTTGCGCCCGTTGTCGGAAAATTTAGGTTATATGATCCCTGATCGGTTGATTGAACTAAGAACCCATAATCTGGGTGCCATATATCAGCAGGGCCAGCAAAATGGAGTCCACCCAGCTCAAGATTGGGCTTTACAAATTTAAGCTCCCCCCATTGTGACGATGGCAGTATTACGGCATCACTACGATTAATCCTTCGACCATTTTTAACGGGTAATGCCTGTAAACTCCATAAAGAAGATAATAATAACAATACCAATACTAACAGAAATTTTCGGAATAATTTTGATAATAATTTGGAAGATAACTTTGGAAATATAAACGTGGCGGGGCTAAAAATCCAACCAGTATGTTTATTTGATAAATTTAAGACATAGGTTTGCCAGTGCTGGTGTCTGGTGTCTGGTGTCTAAAATGATAATGCATTACGGTTCACCTGTCAAGTAAATTAATGATTTATTTTAA